>JACXTP010000102.1 GCA_016919625.1 Methanomassiliicoccaceae archaeon | reverse complement strand
GCTACCATCCCAACGTCAGCTTGGACGAGATGCGGGCCTTGGCCATGTGGATGACATGGAAGTGCGCGGTGGTCGGGATACCCTTCGGTGGCTCGAAAGGGGGCGTGATCTGCAACCCCAAGGAGATGAGCCGATCCGAACTGGAACGGTTGACACGCCGCTTCACCTCGGAGATACAGATCATCATCGGGCCGAAGGCGGACATACCCGCCCCGGACGTCTACACGGACGCTCAGACCATGGCCTGGATGATGGACACGTATAGCACGAATGTAGGATATTCAGTACCAGGGGTGGTGACGGGGAAACCCATCGAGATCGGCGGTTCCCGGGGCCGGGACGAGGCCACCTCCCGCGGCATCATGTATGTGGCCCATCAGGCCGCCCGAAAGCGCGGCCTGGAAATCAAGGGGGCCAAGGTCGTGGTGCAAGGTTTCGGCAACGTGGGATGGAACGCGGCTCGCCTGCTCGCCACCGAAGCTGGCTGTAAGGTCGTTGCGGTGAGCGACTCCAACGGCGGCATCCATGACCCACAAGGTTTGGACCCGGCCTTGGTCATGGAGCACAAGAAGCGCACAGGTTCGGTGGAGGGTTATGGCAGCTCGGAGAGCATCAGCAACGAGAAGCTTCTGGAGCTGGAATGCGACATCCTGGTCCCAGCGGCTCTGGAGAACCAGATAACCAGGGCCAACGTCGAAAGGATCAAGGCCTCCATCGTGGTGGAGGGGGCCAACGGGCCGACGACCCCCGAAGCGGACGAGGTCCTTTGGCAGAGGGGGGTCATGCTGGTGCCGGACATCCTTGCCAACGCGGGTGGCGTCACCGCCTCCTACTTCGAGTGGGTGCAGGACCTTCAATACTTCTTCTGGACCACGGAAGAGGTCAAGCAGCGCCTCAAGACGATCATGGACGATTCGTTCGAACGGGTGTATATGGCGGCACAGAAGGCGAAGGTGGACATGCGCACCGGCGCCAACATGCTGGCGATAAAAGAGGTGGCCCGCGCCATCGAACTGAGGGGGCTCTTCCCCTAGATCATTCCATGACCTGCAGCTCGCTCTCCAGCTGCCTCATCTCGTTGGACTGTATGCTAGCAGGGTCCACCGGGATGATGAGGATGGCCCGGAACATGTAGACGTCGTCCTTGAGCTTCTGCAGCCATTTGAGCACGGTGAGGAAGTCGCTGTTGGTGACAAGGTAGCTGAAACCGTCCAGCAGCACCACCGCCCCCTTGCCGTTGTTGGTCATGAGGAACTTCTTGATCCCGGTGTACAATGGGCTGGTGTCATTGGGTGCAAAGCAACGCTCCTTGTCCGCCTCGGGGAGACTGTCTAACTTGGTGAGCCAGAAAATATTGCAATTCTGGGACACCTTTCGAGCGGTCTGTTCAGGGGGGTTTCGACTGACGCAAAGGCCCGGTGCACCGCAGTCCATGACCTGCTTGAAGGCCATATATCCTTTGGTGGCGCCACGTTCCTTGATGACCACGGTCATGGAGGGGGAGACGCCCACCGTCGACTCGGCGCAACGGGCCACGTCCTCCTCGATCAGGTCGATCCCGGTGCTTTTCAAGATGGCCTTCTTCTTGGCCCGCACCTTGTCCGGGACATTGCCGCGCTCGCTACGCACCAGGAGCATCAGTTCCGCTACCGAGTAGCCGCGTTTGTTGGCGAGCGATACCACTTCGTCATAGGTCTGCCTCATGCCGTCCTCGTACCCCTTGATGTAACCTTTGGCGTACGTCTCCTCGTCGGTCATTTTCCCTATCCCCGTATGGGCCAGGCCTATCATCAATCTATTTGCCTACGGTCTCGGCCCCTTAAAGGTTATCTAGCTTTGGCCCCATCATGCCGGACATATGGGCAAACGCTTCCGATTGCGGGGGGTAAAGTCCACCCCCAAGACCCTGGAGAAGGACCTGCTGGACAACGCGAGGAGGTTGGCCGAGAACCCCTCCCAGCTCATCCCCAAGCAGGTGGGCGAGGAGTGTCGCCGCTGCAAATGGCCCAAGCTGGAGAAGAAATTGGCAAAGGTGCAACGCTTCAAGGACGACCAGGACAAGTTGGTCAAGTTGGCATCAAAGGGTGACCAACTGGTTCGCGCGTATGCCGCCACCATATCCCTGGCCGCGGCCGGAAAGGTCCCCTATCTATCTTCGGCGCAGTTGCCAGTGGGCGAGGTGTCCTACGCGACAAGGGGCGTGGTGGACAAAGAGAAGCTGATCGCCCTGCAGCACTTCGATGACCCGGACCTGCGCCTGTTGGCCTACTGGGAGATGGCCCGGGACAAGGACCTACATATCTATTCCACCGAGAAGGGACTGTACTGCTCGGCCACCGGGCCTAGCGCCCCAGAAGAGTACGTTAACGAGCTTATGTCTAATTTGGATTACGAGCTGAAGGAGGACTCCTGCCCCCACCCGAACAACACGATGCTGGTGATCGGATGGGTCTCCCCCAAGAGGCAGGTAAGGGTATGCAGCGAGTGCGCTGGAAAAGGCAATATCATCACCGACCTCTCCGCCCGCATCGCCGCGCCTGACCATACCGATGATTTCAACGTCTCCGTCCAGGTGCGCTTCCATTGCAACGAGCCGGACCCTGGCAACTGTCAATCGGAAAAGGACATCACGTTGAGCAAGGATCTGAACTCCCGTTATATGAAAGGGGAGTTGAGCGACCAAGAGTTCCTGGTTCAAGCCGTGATAGAGCATCTGGCCAATCTAAAGGCGGCCGGGCGGGTGTACGTTGCAGGCCAGGAATGCTTCGGCAAGGACATGGAAGGGTTCCTGGAAAACATCAAGGGGAGCGACCTGGAGCGATCGGCCTTGGCCGGCATAGTGCGAAAGAAGGGACTGGTGGTGGTCTCGGAGAGCAACCAGGCAGGCAAGATCCTGACGGACCTTTGGGACCAACATAAGACGGACATATTGACCCAGGTATCCTGTCCCGAGGTAGCGGCCCAGTTTGCTTCGCGCACCGACCTGGCCCCTCCGGCGCTCATCGCCGAGGCCAGCCGCACGGAGCTGTGCAAGTGCGTGAGCAGCGCATTGCCCTGCTATACCAAGCTTGGAGAGATCGGTAAAATGGCCGATTCCCTGGCTCGAACCTACAAGACCGAGGGCAAGGAGGCCATGGCCCGTTCGGTGGACAAGACAAAAAAATCCAACCACCGGGTCAAGGCCGTGTGCTTCGCCTTCCTCATGGCCACGGGGGAGAGCTCCAAATCCTGGCAGTTCAACAAGGAGGAGACCGAGTTCGGGCACTATCTGGTCCCGTTCGCCAAGACCATGCTCAGCGCCACTGGGAAGGAGTATGACGGTGCTTTGCGGAACCTGCTCACTGCCTCCGGCTCTAACGAGGAAGCCGCCTGATCAATCCAAAACACGGAAATCGGCCACCATATGGGACTTGCAGGGCCCATAGGATTTAGCCTCGCGCACCAGGAGGACCTCGTACCTTCGTCCAACGCAGGCCTTATCGATGGCCTGGATCAACTTGCCTGGAGTTTCGTCCACCCGGGCAAGGTCGTGATAGTGCACCACTCCGCCTGGCTTTACGATGCGCAATGCCGTAGACAGATATGTCTCAGTGTCGAAATAGCCCATGACCACCCGGTCCGCGAAACCCTCCCCCTCTAAGTCCCGGTTGTCAACAAGCACCGGTTCCACCACCCCGTCCACTCGGTTCAAGGCGATGTTCTCCTTTAGGTAGTGGTAAGCGTCAGGGTTTATCTCGCAAGCGATCACCTTAGTCGCCCTCGCCCGCACCGCCAAAGGCATGGTGAAATAACCGATGCCAGCGAACATGTCAACCACGGTCTCTCCCCGGCAATCAAGGTGGGCCATCCGTTGTTTCTCGTCCACATTGCCGGAGGAGAACATGACCTTCAATGGGTCCAGCTTATAGAGCACACCACCTTCCCGGTGCACCGTCTCCGTGTCCGAGCCATAGATCAGCTCCATCCGTGGCCGGCGCGTCTGACCTTGGATATGGCCGACCTCGTTCAGCACCGCCTTGGCTTCCAGTTCCTCTGCGTAAGCCTGGGCCAACTCGGCCCGGTAAGGCAGCAGGTCATGGGGCAATCGCAGGATCAGCACGTCCCCCAACAGCTCCCATTTGCGTGGCAGTGACATTTTCAATCGGTCCGGCACCGCGACAGAACGTGCGATCTCCCGCCAATGGTCCCGGAAGCAGGAACGGCCTCTCCCGGTCATCTGCACCACCTCTAAGCCCAGACCCGAGGCCATGTCATCAGTGAGGGAGTCCCGAACCGGGATGAGCACCATGCCTTGGGTCACCTCGATCCTGACCTCCTTCACCACCAGTCCCTTCCGGTTCAACTGGTAG
>JACXTP010000101.1 GCA_016919625.1 Methanomassiliicoccaceae archaeon | reverse complement strand
CTCCTGAGATACAGGATGTGGCTGATTTCGTGGGCGACTCATTGGGGCTGTCTGTGCAGGCGTCGAGGACCGAAGCGGACGTCATCATCTTCTGTGGTGTGGACTTCATGGCCGAGAGCGCCAAGGTCCTTAACCCGACCAAAAAGGTCATACTTCCTGAGCCGCAGGCCATGTGCCCTATGGCGGCCATGTGCGACGCGGAAACGTTGAAGGAGGTCAAGGCGAAGTATCCAGACGTGGCAGTGGTGGCCTATGTCAACACTTCCGCCGCGGTGAAGGCGGAGACCGATATCTGTTGCACCTCTTCCAATGCCATCAAGGTGGTCGGTTCGTTGGAAGCCAAGCGCATTCTCTTCGTCCCCGATTGCAACTTGGGAAGATATGTTCAACGCTTCTTCCCGGACAAGGAACTGATCGTCTGGCCAGGTTACTGCCCGACCCATGATGGCATAACTCCCGAGGACATCCGAAAATTGAGGTCCGAACATCCACAAGCAGTGGTCCTTGTCCATCCAGAGTGTCGTCCCGAGGTCATTGACATGGCCGACAAGGTCGCCTCAACTGAGGGCATGATCAGGTTCGCACTGAAATCGGATGCGAAGGAGTTCATCATCGCCACGGAGGGAGAGCTGACCTATCGGTTGGGCAAGGAAATACCCGGGAAGAGGTTCTATTCCATACCATGTGCCGTCTGCCCGACCATGAAGATGATAGACCTGCAGAAGGTGCATGACAGCCTCATGAATTTAGAGCCCTGCATCGAGCTTCCCCAGGAGATCATAGATAAGGCCAGGGTCCCTCTCGAGAGGATGATGGAGATCGGTCGGGGCGATTGAAGGCCAGGTAAATTCGGACTTAATGCCATTTAAGCACTCCGGATTCGTATTTTAGAGAAAAAGTAAGGGGTTTGGGGTCAGAAAGGCCTATGCTTGTTCAAGGTCTATAGGGGGGAGGGACCTGGTTTCGCATATTGCCCTTCTTCTTTTGGTTATGGCGTAGCACGACCACTGCCACCACCACTATGCCGATGACGAAGATAGCCCCGATGATGCCAAGGACTATCATCCCACCCATCTCAGGATCGATATCCAAGGCTATCGCGCCCATCTCTAGGGCGGGGTCGTGGAAGATCGTCTGGCCGGCGGGGTAGATGAAACCTCCGAGCACGAACATCGCCTTCACCTCGCCATCGTCATTCTCACCGCGCTCATCGGTACGTTGGCCGGCATGGATCTGGAAGACCATGGATCTGTTCTCCTGACCATCGACAGTGACGTTGGATACCCAGGTCAGGGCGCCGGTCTTCTGCCAATTGTCCTTGAACTGGATGCGGTCCTTCGTGATCAAGGTGGCCTCGTCGGGCAGGTCGTCCGCCTCGGCCGCGGTCTTGTCCCCATCCAGGGTGGAGTATTCCATAACGCCCTCGCCCTCTTCGACCCCATCCTGGACGAACTGGGCGTTGTACCACTCCTCTACCTTGTCCGGGATGAAGACAGCGTAGATCAGGCCGTTCTCAAGCATCAAGCGGGGGTCTTTGGCGTTCTCGTAGAAGTCCCATCCTTCGATGATATGATCATACTTGAACGCGGTCTCAGTGCTCACCGCGGTGTAATTGCGCGGGGCGATCGCTTCTGAATCGGTGATCCGACCATTGTCAAGAGTGACACGATAGAACGGCACGGACACATCGACCCTCTCCGCGCTGGCGGTTATATGGAATGCGAACTCCACCCGTTCCAGCACACCATCATCCGGAGTACCGTTGCGGTAGTCCATCAGCGCCATGTCCCATACCTTGGTGTACGTCACGTTCAAGGCATACAGGGATAAATCGTAGGTCTTGGTCTGGGTCTCATAATCGATGCCTTGCTTTATGTCCGACAAGGTCCAAGCCTGTTTCAGGTCGATGTACTTGTAAGCAGGTTCGTACTTGGCGAAGGGATCGTCCTCGAACATGCGCTTGTTGGTGCTGAAGTCGAAGAGCCCATTTCCAGCGCCGTAAGTTTCGCCGAAGAAGGTCGGGATGCCCGTATCATCGAACTCAAGCAGAGCGAACATCTGTTGTCCGAACACCGTTATCACAGGTATGGGGAACTCGTTCACGATCACATTTCCGTCTGGTCCGACAACCTCGGCCCCTCCAAGGTAGCGCAGGTTCATGCCCACTATGCTGATGGGGGCGGGGTTGCCCTGAGTGCCATATATCACACCGAACCAGGCCAGGTTGTAGCCTTCAGTGCAGTTGACGGCCACATAACTGCCCGATCCGAACTCGGTCGTAGTGCCTAGCTCCAATCTTATGCGGTCCATGGGGTCGCTTGGCTCATCTGCAGCCGCGATTCCGGCGAATCCTCCTGTCACAAGGAGGGTAACCAGCAGGGCCGAAGCCATCCCTAGAGTCATTCCTTTCATTGGGAACACCGAGATTGAGAACGCCGTGGGCGGTCAAATAGCGCCGTGGAGAACAGTTACTCAACATTCTTTCTGAGGGATTTATATATCTGGACACAGAGTCGGTGAGGTATGACGCCAGGAGACATACGGGCGGTGGAGAACCCCATCACCGCCATGTTCGACCTTGCCGACCAGGTCAACTCCGAAGCACCCCGGGTCAGGAAGCTGGTGCGATATGCCACCGTGTTCATCATCTTTTGGTTGGTGCTAGACTTTATCTTGATATTGGCGACGGCTCAGGGCAACCTTCTCATAAGCATCTTCCTGGCAGCGATGTTCGTGGTGGGCATATTCACATTGCTCTCTCTGCGCAACCTCAACGACTTCTTCAAATATTACGCCCTCAGGCATAGTTATATCCAGAGCGTCAGGGACGCGGACCCAATGGT
>JACXTP010000100.1 GCA_016919625.1 Methanomassiliicoccaceae archaeon | reverse complement strand
TCAATAAAGAAGGCATCTGTCGTAAGGGGGTCCCATTCTTCCACCACAGCTTGAATTGCCAAAGTCCATTCGCTATCAAGTCCCAAATCGTGAGTGGCGTGCTACGGATGTTCTTCATGTCCCATCCCGCTCGCCGCAGATTGTCCATCTCAAGTTCAGTGAGCTGCCGGCCCAAAAACTTGGTGTACATCGCGTGCTCGCCCATACCGCCCAACCTTGCCTTTCGCCTGAAATATGTGAGGTCCTCGGGCCAGTCATGTAAGACGAGCGCATTCGGTGCGACCTCGAACCTCCTCCCTTGCATCACCAACCTGAGGCTGAGCGCGGTGTCCTCCGGAAATGGAGGTGGTTCCACATCATAACCACCCACCAAGGCCAAGGTTTCCTTCCGCAACATGCAATTGCATGTGTCAAGCGACCTTCTAGTCGATGGATTATGAGTGGCCTGATAATATCGGTTGATGGGGCCTTCGACGTGTAATGGTCGCTTGATGCCCCCGACGCCAGCCACATCTGGATCCGCGGATACGATGGCGGCGGTCAATCCCTCGATCCATCCAGGGTCGACTACGCAATCATCGTCGGTGAAGGCGACAAACTCGCCCCGGGCTAGGTCGATGGCCTGATTCTTGGAGGCCCCTAATCCGGCCCTGACCTGGTTTCGATGATATACCAGATTGAATCTTAAGTCGCAATTGGAGGACCATTCTCTGACCTTTGTTTCGGATTCGATGGTGGGGGAATCGTCAATGACTATTACCTCACCCGGGAGGAGGGTCTGTAGATTGAGTGACATAAGCAATCTGACCAGACCGTCGGGACGGTTATAGGTGGGAACGACCACCGAACACCCTTCCATCGGTCCTTATGATGTCGACCGCCCTTCATATTCTTTCTGAGAGCGTTCTTGCGCTGGACAAGAACCTAACTATTAAGGCTCTACCGAACATACCGAGGGAGGGTGGATCATGGAGAGGAAGGGGCTGGTCTCTATCATCGTTCCTGTTTACAATCTGGCCCCTTACATCGGTCGTTGTTTGAACAGCATCCTCGAGCAGACCTATCAAAATTGGGAGGCACTAGTGATTGTCGATCCCTCCACCGATGGGACAGAGGACCTGGTGACCGAAATGGCCTTGGACCTTCGTTTCCGAGTGGTCATCAATAGAAAGAAAGGAGGGGTGTCCCTGGCACGCAATCAAGGCTTAGCGCTCTCCCAAGGGGAGTACGTCGCTTTCCTGGACGGTGACGATTTTTGGGAGCCAGGGTTCCTAGAGAAAGCCACGTCTGACCTTGGTTCCGGTCAGGGCGAGCTGTTCTATTCGGCTTACTCATTAGAGGGGAAGACGGTCCATCATAAAAGCATCTACTCCGTTGGTGAGGTCTACAATGGCGACATCCTCCTCCCTTACCTGATGGGGAAGGTGAGGGTAGCGAACTGCGGAGCCTTACTAATCAAGAAGAGCGTGCTGGAGACCTACAGTTTGGGCTTTGAGGAGGGCTGCTCACATTCCGAGGATGCTGAATTCCGCCTTAAGCTCTTTGCTGTATCTAGGGCGATGGGGACGGAACAAGCGTTGTTCCATCTAGTGACCAGGGAGGGTTCGCTCTCCCGTTCCTTCTATTTCGACGAGTTCGCTGACAAGGTAGCGGCTTACGGGCGCGCTATCGACTTCATCCGATCAAAGAGGGAAGATCATGAAAGGGTGGAATGGGTTGTATATCGCTGGAGCCTGCCTATGGGGGCGGCTGAATATCTCTACAAGGCCGGTCAGACCAGGGATGGTCTGAAGGCATTGATACATCTCCGTCATCAGAACCTGAGCCATTATCTGTTCCAGCTCCGACCGAGAAAGATTAAGGACCTGGCCTTCTTCTCTTTTTTAGTGCTGGCTGGACTGTTGCCTCCCCTGAGACGGGTCATTGTTTGACAAATAGTAATGACACCAGTTTGGAAACAAATTTATCCGCCCAGCTTATAGGAGGAAGAGATGCGACGAGAGAGAGTGGCCGTCTTTGGATTGGGCTATGTCGGCCTTCCAGTAGCCTGTGTGCTGGCGGAGAGCGGTCTGGAGGTCGTGGGGGTCGATATCGATCAGAGAAGGGTCTCCATGATCTCCTCTGGCCATTGCCCCATCGAGGGGGACGAGCCAGGCCTACCGGAGCTCTTGAACAGGGTCGTCTCCGATGGCAGCTTGAAGGTTACGACCGAGCCTAAAAACGCCAAGGGGGCCGATGCGTTCTTCTTATGCGTGGACACGCCAATCGATGCGGAGCGCAGGCCCGTTCTGAGCCAACTGACCTCTGCCCTGTCCTCTGTGGCGGGGGTCCTAGGTAAAGGGGCCTTGGTCTCGGTGGAATCCACCCTCCCACCGGGAACCATGACCGAACTGGTCATCCCGACGTTGGAGAGTAAGAGCGGGTTGAAGGCGGGCGCGGACTTCTCTTTGGTACACTGTCCTGAAAGGGTGATGCCTGGCAAGTTGCTCAACAACATGCGTAAGGTCGAACGCGTCCTAGGCTGTCTGGACGAGGCCTCGCTGCGCAAGGGCGCCTATTACTATTCCAAGGTGGTGCAGGCTGAGATCCATCCCACTGGCCTCCTGTCTGCCGAGATCGCCAAGACCACAGAGAACGCCTACCGTGATGTGCAGATCGCATTCGCTAACGAGGTCGGGCTATTATGCGAGCGGCTTGGGGCCGATGCTTTCGAGGTGAGGCGCCTGGTCAACACCTGCCCTTACCGCGACATGCACACACCGGGTACCGGGGTTGGTGGCCACTGCCTCCCCAAGGATTCCTGGTTGCTGCTCAGCGCTGCGCCTGATTATGGATCGAAGGTGATCGCACCGGCACGTGAGCTCAATGATACCATGCCCTCTCACACCGCGGACCTGGCCCGTTCGTTGCTCGAGGATAACGTGAAAGGGGGCAAACCAAGGGTGGCCATCATGGGCCTCGCCTTCCTGCGGGACTCTGATGACACCCGCAACTCTCCGG
>JACXTP010000099.1 GCA_016919625.1 Methanomassiliicoccaceae archaeon | reverse complement strand
CATATGGTCCTAGATGGTCTTGGCAAATCGCTGAAGGACGTTCTCAAGAAGATAGCCAAGTCCAACACGGTCGACGAGAAGTTGGTGAAGGAGATCGCCAAGGACATCCAGCGCGCGTTGTTGCAAGCCGATGTCAACGTAAAGCTCGTCCTGGAGATCACCAAGGAGGTGGAGCGGCGGGCGCTCAATGAGAAACCGCCGGCCGGCAAGACCGCCAAAGAGCACGTCGTCCGCATCATCTATGAGGAATTGGTTAAGATACTCGGTGAGCGCAAGGAGATCCCGCTGACCAAGCAGACCATCATTATGGTCGGTCTTTATGGACAAGGGAAGACCACCACCACCGGCAAGCTCAGCCGCTACTTCCACAAGAAGAACCTCAAGGTAGGGGTCATCGCCGCGGACGTGCACCGTCCGGCCGCCTACGACCAGCTCCAGCAGATCGCTGACAAGGTGGGCGTTTCATTCTTCGGCATGCCCGGGGAGAAGAGCGCGGTTCGTATAGTCGAGGAAGGCCTGAAGGCCCATTCCGGCATGGATATCATCATCATTGACACCTCGGGGCGCCATGCCCTTGAGGGGGACCTCATCCAGGAGATCAAGGACGTGGCCAACCTGGCCAAGCCATCAGAGCGCATCCTAGTGCTCGACGCATCGGTCGGCCAGCAGGCCGGTCCGCAGGCCCAAGCATTCCATGAGGCGGTAGGGGTCACGAGCGTTATCGTGACCAAGATGGATGGTACGGCCAAAGGTGGAGGTGCCCTGACAGCAGTCTCCCGCACCCAAGCCCCCATCGTCTTCATCGGCGTGGGCGAGCACCTGGAGGACCTAGACCCGTTCGTTCCCTCCCGTTTCATATCCCGACTCCTGGGCATGGGCGATATCGAGACCCTTCTGGAAATGACGAAGGAAGGGGTGAGCGAGGAAGAGGCCCTCGAGACCACCAAGAAGATCATGTCCGGTCGCTTCACCCTGAGGGAGATGTACGACCAGATGGAGATGCTCACCAACGTCGGTCCGCTGCAGAAGATAATGTCCTTGCTGCCTGGGCTTCCTGGCAACGTGCAGGACAAGGTGAACGTGGAGGAGATGCAGGAGCGTCTCTACAAATACCGCATCATCATGGACTCCATGACCGACGCCGAGATGGACGAACCGAAGATCATCAAATCCTCCCGCATCAACCGCATCGCCAAGGGTTCGGGCGTCGAGGCGAAGGAGGTGAGGCAGCTATTGCAACAGTACAACAACTCCAAGAAGGCGGTCAAGGGCTTCATGGGCAACCGCAAGCTGCGCAAGCAACTGATGAAGCAACTGGGCGGCCAAGGCTTGGAGGGTCAGATGTGAGGCGCTTCATCATCGTGGGGCATAAGGCATCGACCACCGCTGATTTCAAATTGGATGACATCGCCGGGGGGGCGGGACGCCTCGACATACTGCTCCGTTGCGTCAACTCCGCCTTTTTCCTATCGCACCGGATCCGCACCGATGTGGAAGTGTTCCTCGTCCTTCAAGGACCGGGGGACCCTCCAAAGACCGTGCGCTTCGTGGGCAGCGAGCTTCGCTACCTGAACCCGGACGAGAGGAGCACGGCCGCCCTGGTGCGCAACGCATTGATGAAAAAGGCCAAGGACGAGGTGCGCTCCTCGCCCGGCATCTACGTGTCGTCCATGTCCTTCAAGGACTTGCTGGACCATTTGGATGGTAAGTGCCAGATCGTTTATCTGAAGGAGGACGGCTCCTCGCTCCGGGAAATGCCATTGGAAGGGGAGGTGGCCTTCGTCCTCAGTGACCACCGGGACCTCGACCCTGAGGAGGAGGCGGAGCTGCGCCTGCGCACCGGTTCGGTGATCTCGCTCGGGCCGATATCCTACCACGCCGACCATTGCATCACCATCATGAACCATGAGATGGACGTTAGAATGCCGCCCGTTGGTCCAAATCCATCTTAATAAGGTTTATTTAATTAAAATGCACTTATCTTTCCCTGGATGCGCGTTTTCGGGGGGATGGGGTGGTAATTCAAGCACTGTACGTGGACGACGATCCACTGCTTCTAGACCTGGCCAAGGAGTTCTTGGAGGGAGAGAACGAGGACCTGAGCGTCACCACTTGCACGTCGGCAAGGGAGGTCCTGAACATGCTCCGCGCCAAACCTTTCGACGTCATCATCTCCGACTACCAGATGCCTGCCATGAGCGGCATCGACCTGCTCAAGGAGCTGCGCTCACATGGCATAGACATACCTTTCATATTGTTCACCGGCAAAGGCCGCGAGGAGGTGGTCATCGATGCCTTGAACAACGGCGCAGACTTCTACCTCAACAAAGGCGGCAATCCCCGGGTCCAGTTCACTGAGCTGGAGAACCTGGTGCGCCACATGGTGCTGAAGCGGCAGGCCATAGAGGCGGTGAAGCACAATGCCGAGCGCTTCCGCGCCATGATCGAGAACTCCCTCGACATCATCTGCATCACCAACCTGGAGACCACCATGCGCTATGTCAGCCCCTCGGCCCGCAAGGTCCTGGGCTATGCCCCGGAGACCTTGGTCGGTGTACGCATGGACGAGCTGGTCTTCCCGGCGGACAAGAACATGTTCCAGACCATCCTGCGCGAGGGCGCGGTAGGCATCTCGGACATGGCTGAGTTCCGTGTGAGGCGAGCGGATGGCTCCTATACCCATTTCGAAGGCTCCTTCTCAAAGATGAGGGATGACGAGGGAAAGGCATACGTGGTCTTTAACGGCCGAGAGATCGCCCAGCGCCTCCGAGCGGAGGAACGCATGAAGGTGTCGGATGAAAGGTACCGCCTGCTCTTCGAGAACGTGCCCGCTGGCATAGCAATGATCAGTGACCGCATCGTTGATTGCAACAACCATGTCGCAGAGATGTTGGGGCGCACCACGAAAGAGGTCATCGGCAAGTGGCCTTGGGAACTGGCCCCAGAGGTCCAAAGGGACGGCGTCCGGTCCGAGGACATGTTCCGTACCCTGACCTCCAAGGGAAGGGTCGGGCAGAGCACATGCATCGAGTGCTTGCTCTCCCGTAAGGATGGCACCCCGGTCGATGTGAGAGTCACCCTCAAACCCGCCACCATCCAAGGTGAACAGATGATCCTGGCCACCTTCACGGAGCTGAGCTGCCAGGACGAGCCACCGATGGACATGACCGAGGAGACCTGTAACACCCTGCTCAGCCTCACCCCCGATGCCATCATCGTCTGTGATGCCGATGCCAAGGTTACGTTCGCATCACCCCATGGCTCGAACGTCCTCACGGGGGACCCTTCCGCGAAACTGGTGGGAAGGCCTTTGGAGGAGATGTTCCCCCTGGTCGAGCGGCCCCACTTCGTTCGGGACCTCGAAGCATTGAGGAACGGGCTGGTCCCCACCAACATGCGCTATTCCGTCGCCACGGTGAGCGGGCAACGGTTCGTAGAGGCGAGCGCATCGCCGATCCTGGACCAGAGGCGCCGCCCTCAGGGTTTCGTCTGCCTGTTCCGCGACGTCACGGAGGGCGTCATGTCCGATTCCGCGGTCATCGCCGCCAACGACAAGGTGGAGGAGATGTCCGGTCTGATGAGCGACGAGCTCTCCAAGCGGCTGGCCGCTTTGGTGGGGGACCTGCAGCTGCTCTCCTTCCGCTCCCGCGACCCTGACGTGAAGCAACATGTCGAGAGGGCCATGGGACACGCGGCGGAGATCGACCATTATCTCAATGTGGCAAGGACCTATCGCGGCGTGGGTACAAGGCCTGCGACCTGGTTCTCCCTGTCCGTGGTCTGCCAGGCCGCCCTGTCCAAGGTGGACCTGAGGGGCGCTTCTTTCGACGCGGAGATGGACGACATCGAGGTTTTGGCGGACCCGGCCTTCGGGAACGCCCTCGAACAACTGTTCCAATCGCAGATCGAACGCACTCCCCGTACCAAGCACATCCGGGTCAGGACCCAGAACCTCGGGGAGACCACGGCCATAATGGTCGAGGACGATGGAAATGGCTATGAGGCTATGGACCGGCAGCGCATCTTTGATTCCGACAATGGCGGGTTCGGACTGCGCTTCGTCAAGGAAGTGGTGCATGCTTCGCACATGCGCATCGAGGAGAAGGGCGAAGCGGACCTGGGGGCGCGATTCGTCATTACAGTTCCAGCCGGTCAGGTCAGAACGGTGCATTGATGGGTAAAATTAATCTAGCGTGGTGCGATTAGGGGCTTGATGGCCACCTCCAAGATCGCCCAGCATCACCATTGCCGCAGCTGCGGCAAGGCCTTCGTCGGCGATGACGCCTTCTGCTCCGCCGAATGCGGAGATACCAACCAGGCGGTCATAAAGCGCAAGAAGAAGCAGTTGCTTTTCCTATATGCCATAAGCTTCATCGTGCTTATCGTCGCTATCTTGTTCATGGGACTATGAGCACGGTGGTGGTGGGCGGTACCTTCGACACGATGCACAAAGGGCATCGTGCCTTGTTGGACCGGGCCTTCGATATCGGGGACTTTGTGCACATAGCCTTGACCACGGACGCATACAGCGCCGCCCATAAGGGGAGCTCCAGGCCATATGCTGAAAGGGAGGCGGCGGTCAGAGCATATGTCGAGGTGCTGGGCAAGCCCTTCCTCATCGCTCCGTTGCACGACGCATTCGGGAACGCCACCACGTCCCTGGATTATCAGGTCATTGTGGTCTCACCGGAATCGAAGGCCAATGCGGAGCGCATCAACGATGTGCGCTCCAGGTCGGGTCTGGCGTCATTGCGGATATCGTGCATACCTTACATCCTGGCCCGGGACTTCCGACCCATCAGTTCCACTCGCATCGCCAACGGCGAGATCGATAAGGAGGGCGGATTGCTCCGGCCCCTCAAGGTCGGGGTAGGCTCCACCAACCCGGTCAAGGTGGAGGCGGTCCGTTCCGTCCTTTCGCGATTCTACCATAAGGTCGAGGTGGAAGCAATCGAGGTGGACTCTGGCGTAGGCAAACAACCTTTCGGGGACGATGTTCTGGAAGGGGCCAAGAACCGGTCAAGGGCCGCTTTAGGCCAGAACGACCTTGGCATAGGCATCGAAGCAGGTGTGCACGTTGAGGACGATGGGCTTTATGACGTTCAGCACTGCGCCATGGTGGACCAGATGGGCTGGCTCACCCACGGACATGGGTCTGGGTTCAGGTATCCCGAGATCATCGCGCAGGAAGTGAGGGCAGGCAGGAGCGTCGGGGAGGCGTGCGACGCCATTTTCAAGCTGGAGAGGAACGGTCACAAGGGGGGGGCCATCGGGCTTTTGACCAATGGCGTGCTGAGACGGAAGGAGCTGACCGAGCAATCTGTTCTGGCGGCGATGGTGCCGCGCATCCGTTTGGATGTCTATAGGGATCAGGCCTGAGCCTTGTCGCGGCGGGAGCGGATGAAGTTCAGGTAGTCGTCCAATGTGCCGCAGTTCTCCGCGCCGATGCACTCGAAACGATGGAACTTGGTGCAGTAATGACCACCCTCCAGGCAGTGCGCGCAGTGCTGCTTGACATCGGCCCGGCACTTGTCCTTGATGCAGGCGAATCCATGGTACTTTCCGTGACAAAGGCCTTCTGTGTCCATCTGTGGGCATGACATGTGCTTCGATCCCCTGTGATCGATGCGGACCGCTCGCAAAGTAATGAGGGGAGCATCCCGCACCCCTTCTCGGACCGCATCCATCCCTTGTTCTGTCATATGAACGTCAGACGATATAAAACTGTTCATCACACATGCCAGACAACAATATCTCATTCACTGATGTGTATGACATATCGTACGACGCACCCGTTTGTGAGGGTAAGCATAAGGTCAAGAATACCCATCACCCCAAAGAATGACCGAACTAACCTATAACCAGTTGGTAAACCGGGTGGTGATGCTATATCATCAGGGCAAGTTCCTGGAAGCTTACGAACTGGTCACGGTCAACGCTGGGAAGGTCGAAGGCAACCAAGCCCAGATCTTCAATTTCCGTTTCTGTCTCGCCTGCCGTGCTGGACGTCATGGACTGGCATTGAACATCATGAAGGACGCTGTGATCGACCACGGCTATTGGTATGCCTACGATAACCTGATCACAGACGATGATCTGGCACCTCTGCGTGACATTCCTGAGTTCAAGAGGATGGCTGATATATGCAAGGGACGGGAGGCGGAGGCAAGGTCCACCAGCGGACCTGAGATGGATATCGCCGTTCCTCAGGTCGAAGGTCCTACCACCCTTCTCATGGTGTTGCACGGGAACGAGGAGGACAACCGGGTCGCCCGTTCCCAGTGGGTTGGCCCCGAAGGCCCATGCTGCCTCATGGCCTTCCCTCGATCCTCTCAGATCGGTTTCTCAGGCGCTTATTTCTGGAACGATGTGGAGCTTGGCGTAAGCGAGGTCCGGTCGCACCTGCGGGACCTGAGGCAGTACTTCCCAGTCCAAAGCGTGGTCCTCGCCGGCTTCTCGGCCGGGGCCAGGGTGGCGCTCCATCTCGCTCTTGAGGCGGAAAGCGATGTGCAAGGGCTGATCCTCATCGCACCCTGGCTTCCAGACCTAGACGCGATCTCCTCCAAGATCAGAGGGTTGCGCTCGAGGGATGTGCGTAGCTATGTCATATGGGGCGATCAGGACGAGGACTGCCGGGAGCACGCCAAAGCCTTGATAGAGCTGTTCGAGATCGAGGGAGTGAGGCACAGGAAGGTCGTGGTCCCTTCGATGGAGCACGATGTCCCTTCTGACCTGCAGGCCCTGGTCCCTTCGATGCTGGCCTTCATCAAGGAAAAATGAGCCCTTAGAAAAGGGGGCGCCGAGGGGGAGATTCGAACTCCCGTGGTACTGGGTACCACCAGCTCTCAAGGCTGGCGCCGTAATCCGGACTTAGCTACCTCGGCCTATGTTCAGGAGTATCCCTCCCGCATAAAAAAGGTTAACTCAAAGTATCTGGGACTGACGGTCACGGATGACCCGTTCCAAGTCGAGCTCGAAACCCACGATGGGGTTGCCCAGGTCGAAGTTGCTGATGACCTCGGGATGGAGCTCGCCAAAGGAGCCGACCATCTCGTCCTCGAAGACGATCTGCGCCCCTCGACCGGGAATGTAAGCGCCGCTGTCGCTTGCCACCACGTAGAACTTGGAGGAGAGATCCCGCATCACGCCCTCCACCAGGGACTTGGCCTCGGTGAACGAGGCCTTGGGGTGGATGCTCAGGGCGGCCAGGTGCTTGCGTCTCTTGGCGTTCAGCAATACATCGCCAACCTCGAAGATGCGTTGAGGCAGTTCGCGGTGCTTGCTCTTCCTCAGGACGGCGAGCAGAGAGGGCGTGAGCCAGGCCCGCAGACAAGTATGACCTTCCGAGACGGGATTGAGCACCTCCACCAATTCCTCCTCCGGCACGCGCATAAGACGGAACTGGTCGTCAGGGTTGCTGAGGGTGAGGGTGGTGACCTCCCAATACCCGTATCCGACCAGGAGCTGGCGGACCAGGTCTGCCGCGCGCTCGATGCTCCTCTCCCCGCCGATGGTCTGGGAGCGGGGCGGTGTGGCACCGAAGCGCTCGTAACCATGACCGATGGCCAGGTCCTCGACGAGGTCGGCCATGTGCATGAGGTCCATGCGCCAGGGCGGGACCAATACATCGATCCTCGCGCCGTTCGGGGCGGCATCGTAGCCCATGCGCCCCAGGCGTTGGCAAATCTCCTGGTCGGAAAGCTTCAGGCCCAACCAGGAGTTGGCCCATTCAGGGTCCAGAGGCCAGCATTTCGGGTGCAGGTCGGGGGTGACCAGGGAACTGGGGCCCTTCACATGCACCGTCTCGATGTCGCCTCCGCGCTCAGCCAACGAGGTGGAGACTATGTTCAGCACGCCGGAGATAGCGAAAAGGTCCATGCCAGTGACGTCGATGAATATGTTCTCGGTCTCGGGCGTCACAGTGGTGAGCGCCCCGTTGATGATGGGCGGGAAGGACAGCACGTCATCGTTCCTGTCCAAGATGACCGGATACCGGTCCTTGCCATCCAGAATGTGACGGTAGTCTACGCCCTTCTCATGCTTCTGCAGGACCTCACGCATGGTCATGGGCTCGCTCTTGGCCAATGGCACGAAGGAGATGGAATCGGGGTCGGCGGCGAGGTAACGGAAGGGCGGCTTGACCATGTCCAGGTCGTGCACGCCGATGGCCACCTTGACCCGCTTCCGGCCGACGGTGAGATGAAGCTTCTCCTGCAGCTCCATCAACGAACGGATCATCGGGTCCGACATGGAGACGTTGCGTACCACCCCCGCGACGCAATGCGGACGGACGTCCAGCACGCTATCCTCCCATGTCATGGTGATTCCGGAGGGCCGGTGCGGGTACTTCTTCATGCCAGACTCGATGTCGAAGAAGGTGCGCAGGGCCCGGGACACCCCCTCCACCGAGTACAGGTCCGGGCGGTTGGGGAAGAACTCCACCGCGGTCTCGCCCGTGGAGGGCTCATAACGGTCCACGCTGGCTCCGATCAAGGGCACGCGCTCCAGGACCTTCTCAGCGCTCACGCCCCCGCCAACGAGGTCAAGCAGGTCGCCCATATTGAAAGTGATGACTGGCATGCACGCCTGCCATAAGGTTGTGGCTATTTTACCTTTTTCAGCGCCCCAGCTCCCGGTGCGCCTTGCCCAGCTCCCCTGCGGACTGTGCAGCAAGGGTGGATAGCTCACCGGCGAGGGTGGCCCCGGCCACGATCTCGGCGAACTTCTTGGCCTTGCCTGCTCCGACGCAGTCCATGAGCGAGAGGGCCTCCTTCTGGCAGGGCAACCTTGTCCCGCCGCCGACGGTACCGACCTCGAGGCTAGGCAGCCGAACGGAAAGGTAGAGGTCCTCGCCGGAGCGCTCGCAGGTGGTCATTCCCATCGAGCCCTCCACCACCTGGGCAGGGTCCTGGCCGGTGGCGATGAAGACCGCCGCCAAAATATTGGCGATGTGGGCATTGTGGCCGAAAGACATGGCCATGGCGCTGCCGACCAGGTTCTTGCGGTAACAGGTCTCCACCGCACTGTCCACCGTGGTCCTCAGACGGCCCTCCACCACATCCTTAGGTATCGTGACATCGGCCAGCACGATCTTCCCTCGGCCATCGATGAAGTTCATGGCGGAGGGCTTCTTGTCCACGCATAGGTTGCCTGAGACGGAGACCATGCTGATGCCTGTCTCCCTCTCGATGTAACGGGACGCGGCCTCTGTGGCGATGGTGGCCATGTTCATTCCCATGGCGTCTCCAGTGTCGTAGCTGAATCGTAGGTAAAGGCTGCGTCCGGTGGCGAAGGCTCTCACCTTGATCAATTTGCCATGGCGGGTGGTCGTCTCCGCCTCGGCCTTGATCTCTTGGATATGGGAATTGACGAAGTCCACCACCCTCTTGCTGTCCCGCACGCCCTTGGTTCGGAACACCGGTGCCCGGGTCATCTCATCCTTGATGATTAGGACCTCCGCCCCTCCGGCGGCGCTGATGGCGGAACAGCCCCGGTTCACCGAGGCGATGAGCGCCCCTTCGGTTGTGGCCATGGGCACGAAGAACTCACCTTTGGCGTGGTCGCCGTTGATGAGCAATGGTCCGACGAAGCCCAAGGGCACCTGCACGCAGCCCACCATGTTCTCCACGTTCTTCTCTGCCATAATCGGGTCGAAGCTGGTGTGCGCGATGTGCTCCAGAAAGGCGCCAGTGACCTCTTCCAGACCCTTCCTGCGCTCCTCCACGTCCTCTTTGGTCCTTCCACGGTTCTTTAGGCCACCGGTCATGGCGATCGGACCTGGTAAGGGTTCGCTGCTCTTAATCCTAGTCCCCCGCCTCCGGACCAGCCTTGCCAACGGAGCAGCTCGATCTGGCGGTCCCTTCGATGCGCATGACGCTGGGCATGAAGAAGGCGGCTATGCCCATGGCCGCAGTGACCACCCCCGCAATGATGAACCAGGGCTGGACCCCTATGACATCGGCCATCGGACCGGCGAAGGCCAGACCTATCGGCGTCACGGACATGGCCAAGCTGGAGATGAGGGCCAGTATCCTCCCCTGCATGCCTGGCTCGACGCAGGCCTGGATGATGGCGATGATGGCGCCATTGAGCATGGAGAACATGGCGCCGATGAACAAAGCTAAAACGAGCAGCAACAACAACGCATCACTGGGGACCAATCCGATCAAGGTCGCCCCGATCCCGGCCAGGAAGGTGGCGGCCATCACGGTAACGATGCGACGCTTGGTCCCGCCCCATATCCCCAAGACCAGACCACCAGCGATGGCACCGCCCCCGAAGCAGGCCTCCACCCAGGCCAGGTCCAGGGCGTCCCCTTGGAAGTAGTCGACCACCAGCAAAGGCATTAAAATGAACGCGGGGGAGAGCAATAGATTGGCAACGAGGAACATCCCGACTACTTTCAAGGCGCCAGACCAATTGCGTAGCAGGGTCCAGGCGGCCTTCATCTCCTTGAACACATGTCGCTCCTCCAAGCTAGGCTTGGGCTCTGGGATTCGTATCAGCGCCAATGGGATGATGGCAAGGAGCGCTGTGAGGATATCGATGGAGAGGATGTATTGTATCGGAACGATGGCGAAAAGCGCTGCTGCGATGGGCGGGGCTAGGACAGAGGAGAGCCCGAAGATGGTCTGGTTGAGCCCAGCCACCCGGGCCAAGTTCTTTTCCGGCACGAGCAAGGCGGTGGCAGCCTGACTGGCTGGCCAATGGAAGGCGGCGAGGCAGGAGCGCGCGAACAGGACGATGTAGATCTGCCATATCTCCACCGTGTCCAAGGCGAAAAGGGCCACCAATACCAAGGTGGAGAGCGCCATCAGACCGTCCGCCCCGATCATCGTGAAACGACGCTTCCATCGATCAACATAGACGCCAGCGAATGGTGTCAACAGTATCTGCGGCACGATGCCCATGATGGCGGCGATGGCCAGCACGGTGGCGGAGCCGGTGGTGATGGTGAGGTACCAGATCAGGGCGAACTGCACCAAGGCGCTGCCGATGACCGAAACGGCCTGCCCGCTCCAGATGGCAAGGAACCTGCCCAGCCACTTCTGTTCCTTCGTTACCTCACCTACGACGGCATCCCCGCCCTTTTCCGCCATATGCTCTGGCTATGAATGCACACAGCGTATAAACCACTTGGTCAGAAGTGGCCATCTGCAGCTAGAAGATAGGTTGGAGCAAGAAATGCGCGCAAGCCATTAATACATGCGGCTCCGAGGGGGTAGCAGGTGGTTCTTCTGACCTATCCCGTAGAGAGGAGCGATGACGAATGGCGCAAGACACTGACGACGGACCAGTACCGAATTCTGAGGAAGAAGGGAACTGAGTTCGCGTTCCGTAACGCGTACTGGGACAACCACCGCAAAGGGACCTATGTCTGCGCCGGTTGCGGCAACGAGCTTTTCACCTCGGATAAGAAGTTCGATTCTGGAACTGGATGGCCTAGCTTTTGGCAGCCCGTCACGGAGGAGACAGTGGAGTCGGAGACCGACAGTAGTCATGGCATGGTCCGCGTGGAGGTGAGATGCGCGCGATGCGGAGGGCATCTCGGACATCTATTCGATGATGGACCCGCTCCGACCGGAAGGAGATATTGCATGAACTCCGGTTCCCTGCATTTCAATGAGAAATGAAGAAGTGTGCATCATCGCCTGACCGATGGGGTGGGATGCTTGACGAAATAGAAAATCATGACATGCTATAGCACGAAAAAGGGCCTCTGGTTCCGATAACTGCCCGTTCGCGGTATTAAATTAAAATACTTGAATCGTTCTTGCGTCTAGTTCAAGGGTGATATATAACACCCAGAGGGCGATAACCGAAATGTATAGTATGAGTCCGAATACGGGTAAATTGCTTACCGATGAAGAGACGATCGAACGCTTCAGAACCAGCAAAGAGTGGGGCTTGCTCACTTCCGTGGATCTGCGTCAGTGTGACCCAGAGAAGATCCGCAGCAAGGAGACCATAGCACAGTTCTCCATCGACCTTTGCGAGTATATCGATATGAAGAGGTTCGGGGAACCGATCGTCGTCAGATTCGGGGCCGACCCGCGGGTACAGGGATATTCTTTGGCCCAATTGATCGAGACCTCCATGATCTCCGGCCATTTTGCCGAGGACACGGACCGTGCATTCATCGATGTCTTCAGCTGCAAGGAATACCCGCCGAAGAAGGTGGCGGAGTACTGCGCAAAGTACTTTGGAGCAAAGGATGTCGAGTACTCGGTCTCGTTCAGGACCTAACTAAACATTTTTGGACCGACCTCGCGTCGGTCCCATGAAACCTTATTTTATGACATCATAGAATCTTTGCCGCCTTTGTATTTTTAAATTCATCTAACTACTGGTGTGTCCATTCCTAATGGCTCGAAGGTCATTTTAGGCTCGCCAAGATAGAAAGGTTTAAAATGGAATGCGCCATTCGGCAGAACACACGGGCCCATAGCTTAGCCTGGCTGGAGCGCCCGGCTGATAACCGGGAGGTCAAGAGTCCAAATCTCTTTGGGCCCACCATTTCCATCTGGCTTGACTTGATATTTGCCCTTTTTGGGATGTCAAGCTCTCACCCTCATTTCTTCGTTTTATTATTCGAGGGCACGACTCCAATCATCGAAATTTGATCCTAGATACATTTTTTTCTGGATGGTGTTTTAATGACCTAGAATATGAGCAGTTGTTTCAATTTCGATGCCCTCCTACTGCGTAACGCGCGAGAAAAGGGTTGGGGAAGGTTATGCCAACTGGACGGAGCGATCATAATGCGGTATAACCGCGGATAGAGGTTTTTCAGACACCGGTGTCCTCACCTAGGAATGTCGATGAGGTGGGCATAAGTATGAAGTTGATAAAAAAAAGGGAGTGGCCAAATCAGGCCTCATTAAACAGCGTGGTTTGCGTATTTATTATTGTCCCCCCAAATTAACAAGAAACATTTTCAAAAAAAATGATTGGTTATGGTAAAAAATTGGTCGATCCAGTTTATAACGGTCGTTCGCATAGATATGATGGACGGCGCTCGGAGTTGCGCTCCAGGAGTGACCTCGATATTCCACCTCGAAAACCAACTCATGCTTCATCCAGGTGATCTCGGGTTTGGAATGCAGGTCCTAAGGTGAATTGGTCATGATAATCTTCTCCAACAGCACCCTTATGCCTTCGGCCAATTCCTTGGTAAGGCCATTCCCTACTCTTCAATCATAGACGTGGTTGTTACATAACCACAATCCCACCGCCAATGCGGAAAAGTTGCACGGCTCTTGGATGAAGCTTACGATCACTCAGTCCAAAGCCATGGTGGTCTTGATCAATAAGACCCCATAAATTTGTATTGATGATTTTGTATAAAAATATCCTTTCTTAAAAATGCCTATCTAAGATTTATATTTCAGCAACCGGAAAAGCCCTCTAGATGGTTTGTAAATCTTGTCAGGAAATCTTACGACAAGTTTCCAGATGCATCCGTTAACCGTCTTCGGATGAAAGTTAGGGTCCGATGCTATGATCTTTGAGAGCAGTTCAGACCATCGCAAGCCCTCCGGATGCTTTTCGAGTAACTCAAATGCCTTTGCATTAATTTGATATGTTACTCCTCTGGAAGGATCTTTTGGTCTTGTTTTCGGCACAAGTTTGATTATCAATTTCTTTATTTAAATATTCCTTAAAATTAATTTAACCCGAAACTAACTCAACAATTCAGATCTCTTTGAGCTTACCATTTCCAATTCGCAACCTCTCGAAATTCCTCCTACAGGAAATACTGAGATGCCTTTTTTGAAGGCATTAAGGTTGAGCATCGCCCTT
>JACXTP010000009.1 GCA_016919625.1 Methanomassiliicoccaceae archaeon | reverse complement strand
GGTTGATAGTTTTTAAATACTCCTATCCAATAACCCCAAAGAGCCACCAGTGGGTCTGTGGGCTAGCTTGGCAAACTCGTAGGTTCGGGACCTATGGTCTCCGGTTCAAATCCGGACAGACCCACCACATTTTTCTATCATACTGGCTTGAATTAATGAATCCTATTAATTTTATATATATATTATTATTAAATTACAATTAATTAATGAATTATAAATAATAAGCCAACACTAAAATTACGATGATCGTGAGCACAGACAATATCAGGGTCAACCTCGAAGTCCGTCCCTCCGTGACCTTGGCCGGTTCAAGAACGTAATACATCGATTCGTCAGAGACCTCCCTGGCGGAAAGGAAAAGAACCTTGCTCCACCTCGCTAGGGACTTTGACGATGTTTTAACCTCGGTCGCCCTTCTGGTCATTTGAGAACTAATGCTCTGGTCCTGCGCCACCATTGCCGCATATCCGATCACTAATACATTCACTGTCAGTGTCAGCGACACCCCCAAAGCGGTCCAATCCACATTCGGGGCGGCCTCCTCGACGGTGTAAGGGGATTGGCTCTCCCTAACATATGCCAGGTCCGCCTCGCACTCGTCGCAATATGTTTTGACCGTGTCCACGGTGTAGCTCATCATGCATCGGGGATCGGTGCAATGCTTGGGCTCCTCGATGTCATAGTGCGATCCCGCCCCTGGTGGGGTGTATTGGTCCTCCAATCCTAACGCTCCCACCAATCCTAGAAGGTGACCGAGCTCGTGCCCCACTATGATGGCGGCCTCCCAGGGCTCCATGTATCGAGAGAAGACCACGAACGAGGTCGCGTCCAATGCCAGACCGACGATCCTACTGTTCGGCTCATAATAACCGTTCAGGATGAGGATGTGCATCACGCAGGTATCGCCGGACTTCCTGAAGTCGGAGCTCTGGTCCGCCAAACTCCTGAGGTCATCCATATCATAGCTCCCCTGGCTCATCGCTGGCGACCCGAACTCGCCGGTGTTCACGGCGTTCTCATAAATGAAGTCCACTTCGTCCTTTTCGCAATACTCGTCCACCAGGTCACGGAACACCTCGAAGAAATCGCCCCTCACGCTGTAGTACATGGTGTTGTACCAATCCACCTCCACCAAGAGGTTCGGATATGTGTCGTTCTGGAGGTAGTCCCAGGCGAACCCCCCGGGCCGTTCGGACAGCTGTTCCATCAACGTCTGCTCTGGAGCGTACCTCTCGTTGTAATCTTCCAGTACCTCCTGTTGCTGCGCCACCGCCTGATAGGAGAGGGCGAGCGGCACGATCATGACCAGGCAAATTGTGATGGCGAGGGTCCGAACGGAGGTGAGCTTGCTCATCGGGACCTCCCTCGCCAGTATCCATGATTATGGATGATATGTACCGGAACGGCGCCAGAGCTGGCTTTTCTGCGGACCATGCATCGCCCAATCGGGATGGACCTCTCGGTCATATCGTCTCCATCGAACGATTCACTCAAAGCTATACATAGTTCCCGACACCGGTCCGTGTTCCCGAAATGTATCGACCGTCGCTCAATGGGAGATGAAACCGTTATAAGCCTGGTGACCGCTCTTGAGACCGACATGCACCCATCCGATAAGATGGCGCAGATCATGGAGGACTTCTCCAAGCGCTCCGCCGAGTACGACGCCGAGATCGTGCGTATAGTGCCGAACTACGAGAGGATGCTGGATGTCGCGGTATCCTCCCTTCCATTCAATGGCGATGCCGAGATTAAGGTTGTCGATCTGGGCACCGGGACCGGCATGCTCGCTTGGAGGGTGAAGCGACGTTTCCCGCGCTGCCACCTGCTCTGCGTCGATATGACCGAGGGCATGCTGGCCGTCGCGAAGGAGAGGTTCGGCCCCGGGCACGAGGTCGAGTATCTGAACAAGGACTTCTACCACTTGGACCTACCGCCCGAGCAGGACGCGGTGGTGTCCTCATTGGCATTGCACCACCTCATCACCGACGAGGACAAGAAGGACTTCTATCGAAAGGTCAAGGAGTGCCTCAGGCCCGGCGGGGTCTTCGTCAACGCCGACGCGGTGCTCTCCTCGGATGAATGGATGGAGGAGCTTTATATGCAAAGGTGGCAGGAGTTCATGGCCATCAGCATGAAGCGATCGGATATCGACTCCATACTGGAGCGCTTCCACCGCGAGGACTCCTTGCCCCAACTGCTCGATCAATTGCGTTGGCTGTCCGAGGTGGGCTTCGCCAAGGTAGACATCGTCTGGAAGGACCACATGGGCGCAGTGGTCTGGGCGCGCCACTAGACAGGTCCTGACGACGGTCCCTTCCTTACCATTTATTTTTGCTCACACCTCGGTGCTCACCTGCACCATGGCATCGTGCGACCTCAAGGGGACCTCTTTCAAGAACGCCGAGACGACCAACAGACCGACCAACGATATGCCTAGGCAGAGCCAGAAGGCCTGCTGGAGGGAGGACAGCAACGCTTGGGGATGGAAGCCCCCGACCAAGGAGGCGGCAATGATGCTGTTCAGGACCGACAGGCCCAATGTGCCCCCGATGTTGCCTAGGAATCGATTCGAGGCGGTGGCGGTGGCCCTCTCATGCGGTTCGAAGACGTTCTGGATGGCGATACTGAACACCGGCATGGTCATCCCCACCCCGATGCATAGCACCGCCGAGTAGAGGTAGAGCTGTTCCAAGGGGGTGTCCATCTGGATCCCGCTCAGAAGCCAAGCGCCCAGGCAACAGACGGCGAACCCGACGATGGCGAACAGGCGATACTTGCCCGTCTTGGATATGGTGCGCCCGGTGATGATCGCCACCAAGGCCAAGGATAGAACGCCAGGGGTAAGGACCTGGCCGGAGGTGGTCGCGTCCAGGCCCAGGACGCCCTGGGCATAGAGGGTGATGGCGATGATGGCCCCCATCATCAGGAAGCTTGCCAGCGCCGACGCCAGGGTGGCGACGTTGAAGGTTCGGTTCCTGAATACCTGCAAGGGGAGCACCGGTTCCTTGACCCTTCCCTCCCACCAGATGAAGAACACCAGGGACACGGCCGAAATGCCGACCATCGTGAGGATCTCCCATGAGCCCCAGGCCATCTCAGATCCGCCCCAGGATACGGCCAGTAAAAGAGGCACTATCCCCAGCGAGACCGCCCCGATGCCGATGTAGTCGATGTTAGGTTTGGCATGGTCGGAACGGAAGTTCGGGAGCTTGAGGTAGAGCAAGGCCATCGACAGGATCCCGAAGGGGACGTTCACATAGAACACCCAGCGCCAGTCCAGACTGTCGGTGATGAAACCGCCCAGGTAGGGACCGATGACGCTGGCCAAGGCGAACATGGAGGCGAGTATGCCCATGTACCTGCCCCTTTCCCGGGATGAGAACATGTCACCGACGATGATGAAGGTGATGGAAGAGATCGCACCACCACCGATGCCTTGGAGCCCTCGGAAGATGATGAGCTGGTCCATCGTCTGGGACATGCCGCAGAGTATGGAGGTCAGGATGAAGATGATGAGGCCGAGCAGGAACATGGAGCGGCGGCCATAGATATCGGAGAGCTTCCCGAATATCAACAGGGATATGGTGAAGGAGAGCATGTAGGCGGTCACAGGCCAGGTGTAATGCTCCACCCCGCCCAGGTCCATGGCGATCGTCGGCAGCGCCGTTCCCACGATGGTGCTGTCCAGCGAAGCCATGAGCAACGCCATCATCAGCCCGAGCATGATGAATGGTATGTCCTTGCGCTTGACCACGTTGGAGCTCATCTGGGCCCCTCCAACTTGATCAGTATCTCCTTTTGCTCCTGCAGTGCTCTGTACAAGCGCCGTCGATCGGCCTCTTCAAGTTGGCCAAGGGTGGTCCGGATCTCCTGGCGGGTCCTCGCCTTAGCATCTTGAAGTGCCCCGTTGCCTGCCTCGGTGATGCACAGGTTGATGATGCGGCGGTCGCCCTGGTCGGGTTGACGCGTGGCCAGACCTTCCTCCACCATCCGGTCCACCAGGGCGGTGATGTACTGTTTGGTGACCTGCATGCGCCGGGCCATGGCGGACATGGACATCGGGCCCTCGCAGGCCAGCATCCCAAGCACCCAGAACTTGGGGGTGAAGAGGCTGTTCTCCCCGCTCTCCCTGAGGATGCGACGATAGAGTCGGGGAAGGAGGGCCATCTCCTGGACGAGGCCATTCAAAAGCTCATCGTCTGGGTCGGGTGTCGGGGGAGATGCTTCACTGGATTGATTGTTCATGCTGTGCACTGAGTTCGGGCCAAGCTTGGCTCGGTATATAATCGTTCTCCCAGGACCTTAGGGACATGATCAAGGACGGAAAAGGGAAGATGGGCCAAGCCTTGACCCTGGATGAGCGCCGACAATCTGAAATACCCATGCCATATGTTCACAACTGGTCAGAAATGAAGGACGTGCCGCGCTTCGTCAAGGTGGGCCTGCTCCAGATGGGCATGGCCGTGGGGATCGAGGACAACATCGCGACGGCGGTCAAATTGATCGGCCGGGCCGCCCGACAAGGGGCGGAGCTGGTCTGCCTACCTGAGCTGTTCACCGCCCGCTACATGGCCCAATACGAGGGCTCCTGCCTTGGCCACGAGGAGAAGTGCGCTTATGCCGAGACGGTCCCGGGAAGGGCGACGGACGCGCTAGGCAAGGCGGCGAAGGACCACGACGTCATCGTGGTCGGGGGCTCCGTCTACGAGGTGGATGACAGGCACCTCTACAACACCGCCGTGGTCATCGATGAGAACGGAAGGATGCTAGGCAAGTACCGCAAGACCCACATCCCCCATGACCCTTACTATTACGAACAGGATTATTTCGAGCCAGGTGATACCGGTTTTCAGGTGTTCGACACCTCGGTGGGCAAGGTTAGCGTGCTCATCTGCTACGACCAGTGGTTCCCGGAGGCGGCCCGCTGCTGTGCTCTGGCCGGGGCCGAGGTCATATTCTACCCCACGGCCATCGGTTACGTCAGGGGACATGATCCGAAGGAGGGCGATTGGCACCGCCCCTGGGAGGACGTCATGCGCGGTCACGCCATCGCCAACGGGGTCCCGGTCGTGGGCGTGAACCGCGTCGGCGAGGAGGGCCAGATGCGCTTCTGGGGGGGCTCGTTCGTCATAGATGCCTTCGGGAAGACGCAGAAACGGCTGGGCCTGAGGCAGCAGGTGTCGGTGGTACCGGTCGACCTGGACTACGGTCACGAGATCAAGGAGAGCTGGCGGTTCTTCCACAACCGCCGGCCCGAGTGCTACGGCAAGATAACGGAGAGGAAGTGAGCATGCCGCGCAAGGAGACGTGCAACTGCGAGCCCACCAAGATGATCGCCGCCCAGACCACGAAGGAGGCGGGGTACCGCATGCCCGCGGAGTGGGACCGCCATGAGGCGACCTGGCTTTCCTGGCCCAAGAACCCGCTCACGTTCCCGGACGAGGTCCTTCCCGCGGTGGAGGGGGTCTATGCCCAGATGGTCTCGGCCCTGAGCGGCGGGGAGAAGGTGCGCATCCTGGTCGACGACGAGGCCATGTCCGAGCGTGCCCGCGCCCAAATCGACGAGGTCGGGGCCGACTGGGGGAACGTGGAGCTGCTGCAGATCAAGAGCGCGGACGTCTGGGTGCGTGACTACGGTCCTACGTTCGTGCTCAGCGAGGACCGCAAGAGGAAGGCGGCGGTCAAATGGAACTTCAATGCCTGGGGCGGCAAGTACGACGACCTGTTGTACGACAACATCGCCGGGGAGGACCTCCTGCGCCGCTCCGGGGTCCGCTCCTTCCGGCCCAACATCGTCATGGAAGGCGGTTCCATTGACGTGAACGGCTTAGGGACGGTCCTGACCACGGAGCAATGCCTCCTGAACAAGAACCGCAACCCCCAGCTGGGCAAGGCGGAGATCGAGGGCTACCTGGAGGAATACCTGAACGTGTCCAAGGTTATCTGGCTCAGCTCAGGCATCGACGGGGACGACACCGATGGCCATGTGGACGATTTCGCCCGATTCGTATCGCCGAGCACGGTGCTCTGCGCCCACTCCCATTCCGACCTCGGGGGCAACCGCACCGTGTTGGAGAGGAACCTGCGCACCCTGAAGGAGGCCACGGACCAGGACGGACGCCCGTTGGAGGTGTGGGAGCTGCCCATGCCCGAGCCAATCGAGCTGCCCGAGGAGGAGCGGTTCCTGCCGGCCTCCTATGCCAACTTCTACATCGGGAACAGGGTGGTGCTGCTGCCGGTGTTCAGGGACACCAGCGACGCCGCCGCGATAGAGCTGCTCCTGAACAGCTTCCCCGGTCGGGAGGTCGTGCCGATATACGCGCGGGACCTCGTGTACGGCTATGGTGGCCTCCATTGCGTGACGCAGCAGGAACCGGCAGTGGACGACTGAAATATTGAAGGTGGAAGAAGGTTTTGGGAAAGGGATTGGCGACAGGTTGGTTCAGCGGAACCCGCCCATCACCGCGGCGAAGCTCATGAAGTTCATCTTGGTGGCGCCGCATATCGGACACTGCCAGTCTTCCGGCAGGTCCTCGAAGGATGTGCCTGGAGGGATGCCGCGCTCCGGGTCCCCCGCCTCAGGATCGTAAACGTAGCCGCAGATCTGACAGACATACTTCTCCATGTCCATGGGTATTCCTTGAGGGAGGATGCCACCGTACCGCTTATTAAAATTATCCCGAACATCTACGGAAGCATATTGAAAACATACTGAGCATTGGGACAGTTTATCATTTCAGGGATGGTTGCATTGGTTCGATGGAAATCCATTTATATCATTAGGCAAGGCCTCGAGGAGGTCGATATTCATTGATGGTGCCTTGGATGACCCCGTTCCCCATTTCTCATAGGGCTCACTTGCCCTCATGCCTCTCCACGACCTTCCGGTACTTCTCATGGATCAGGGCTTGGTCGAACTCGTAGAACTTGACGAGCATGATGTCCTGCTCCGCCGGGGAGAACTGCTCCATCACTGGCACGAAGAACTGGCGGTCCTCCGCCTCGATGTGCTTAGGGTAGAGCTTGGTGATCTCCCGCAGCACCTCGATCATCTCCTGCCGGACGGTGAGGTCGCCCTTCTCCATGGCCAGATTGCATCTCTCCAGATCGCGCACCAGACGCCTGGCCTGCTGGTGCTCGTCCTTAAGACGTTGCATCATCGCCTTGAGCTCGTCCGAGAGGGGACGCCCCTCCAGCCCTAAGAAAAGTATGTCCTCCTCCTTGCCGTGATGGCAGCGGTCGGCGTAGGAGCGCATGAAGTCGATGGCGTCCCTGACCTTGGCAGGGTCTGGCGCACCTCCTACGACCAGCCGGTCCTTCTCCTGGGCCAGTACGGAGATCATGCGTTCGATGAGGCGGTGCTCGATCATCAACGGGCCGATGGGCATCATCATAATGAACGGTGTATGTTTGGTACCTCACCGACATATTCTTTTCGATGGTGCCAAGGATTAATATCGGCACTCCGTTTCCTGCAATGGGGTCAGAGCATGATCAGGGTTGTGCTGCTTAGGCACGGGGAGAGCCAATGGAACCGGGAGAACCGCTTCACCGGATGGACCGATGTGGACCTGTCCGAGAAGGGGAAGGAGGAGGCGAAGCGTGCCGCAGCCATCCTATTGGAGCAAGGCTACACCTTCGACCTCGCCTTCACCTCCGTCCTGACAAGGGCCATCCGCACCCTGTGGATAGTCCTGGACGGGATGGACCTGATGTACATCCCGGTGGAGCATTCCTACCGCCTCAACGAACGCCACTACGGCGCGCTGCAAGGCCTGAACAAGGCGGAGATGGCCAACACCTATGGGGACAAGCAGGTGCTGGTGTGGCGGCGCTCCTACGATGTGAGACCGCCGGCGTTGACGCTGGACGATCCCCGCCATTCCCGCCACGACCCGCGCTATGCCGACCTGCCTGACCATGACATCCCCCTCACCGAATGCCTCAAAGATACCGTGGCTCGGGTGGTGCCATACTGGGAGGGGCGCATCGCCCCTCAGCTCAAGGCCGGGCGCCAGGTCATCGTGGCCGCCCATGGCAACAGCCTGCGGGCGTTGGTGAAGTACCTCGATGACGTCCCGGACCAGGACATAGTGGGGCTCAACATCCCCACCGGCGTGCCGCTGGTCTACGAGCTGGACGACGACCTCCGCCCCCTCCGACACTATTACCTGGGCGACCCAGAAGAGCTGGCCAAGGCCATCGACGCGGTGGCCAAGCAGGGCAAGGCGAAGTGATCGTCCCCCGAGATTTGCCCGACCCCGTCCTTCGCTGGCAAAGAAGTAAATAAGTCGGCCGACCAGTCAGAACCCGGAGTGTTAGATTGAAGAAACCCATCTTGGTGACCTCCGCCAGCAGCGTCATCGGAGAATATGTCGTCAAAGAGCTCTCGGCCCGTGGCACCCCGGTCCGGGCCATGGTCTTCGACCTGGAACGGAAGGAAGAGCTGCTCCTGCCCAACGTGGAGCTGGTGTGGGGCGACCTACGGGACGAGGATGCCGTCCGGGCGGCCATGCAAGATGTGGACAAGGTCTACCTGGCCACCCCTTTGGCCAAGGACATGCTGGAGATGACCAAACGAGTGGTGAAGGAGGCGGAGAGGGCCGAGGTCCGCTCAGTGGTCCGTCAATCGTTCTTCGGTGCGGAGCAGGGCAAGACGATGGCGCACCTCCTGCATCGGGAATGCGAGAAGGAGGTCCAGGCGTCCATCATGGACCATACCATCCTGCGACCGAACATGCTCATGCAGGGCTTTTCCCGCTACTATGCCAGTTCGATAAAGGAGAGCGGGGAGCTGCGCCGGCCGGTAGGCTCGGGCCGCAACAGTTATATCGACGCTTATGACGTGGGCCGGGCGGCCGCCTTCGTGCTCGATGGCAATTGGCACAGCGGAAAGAAATATTGCATCACTGGACCGAAGGCCCTCAGCGATGACGATGTGGCCAAGGAGCTCTCATTGCGTCTTGGCAAGGATGTCCGGGCGGTGGACACGGACCCGGAGGAGGCCTATGCCGCCCTTCTGCAGCGGACCAACGATGATTGGAAGGCCAAGGCCATGCTCCAGGTGTTGCAGATGGAGCGAGCGTCGTTGCTGTCGCCAGTGACCAACGACCTGAAGGCTTTGACCGGCTCGGGCCCGAGGAGCTTCGCTCAGTTCCTCATCGACAATCTGGCATCGTTCAAGGACGAGGCCTGACTGTTACCATCTTTCGTGATGCACCCGGTCCACCTCGAAACGGTCGTTGGTGGGGCGGCTCTCCCCTGGCCGGCCGATGGGCAGGAGGGCGAAGGGCACGACGGGCGCGGGAAGCCCAAAATGCTCCCGCATGGCCTTGACCCGGTCCTCGATGGGATAAACCCCTAACCAGACCGACCCCAGCCCCAATGAGGTGCAGGCGAGCAGCATGTTCTCCATGGCGGCGGCGCAGTCCTGGGGCCAGAAGCCCTTGTAGCGCTCCAGGCGCTCGTCCGCGCAGACCAGGATGGCGATTTGCGATTCTTTTACCATCTGTGCATGAGGTTGGATCCTGGACAGCTCCTCCAGACTTTTTCTTTCCTTGACCACGATGAAATGCCATGGTCTCTCGTTCCCGGCGGAGGGCGCGCACATACCCGCCCGCAGGACCGCCTCCAGCTCTGTGTCGCTCACCGGCTCTTTAGTGTACTTTCGAATGCTCCTTCGCTTCAAGATCGCGTCTATCTAGACCACCGGGCTCTTATCGCAACGGGCTTTTGATAAACCTATGCAGGGAAAGGTTGATGGCATGACGTTCGAATGTTCTCCGAGAGGGATCACATGAAGGAGATCAAGGTCGGTCTGGGCTTCGAGCGCTTCCCGGTCAAGTACACTGGCGAGGGGAAGAACCTCTCCCCGCCATTATCGTTGGACGGGGCGGAGGGCAAGAGCATGGCCATGATCGTGGACGACCCGGACGCTCCCAGCGGCACCTGGGTGCACTGGGTGATATGGAACATGCCCGTGCTGGTCAAGGTGCCGGAGGGGGTGCCCAAAGGGCGCGAGATCATCGACCCGTTTCGGGCCAGGCAAGGGACCAACTCCGGTAAGGGATTGGGCTACGATGGACCGTTCCCGCCTAAGGGGCATGGGACGCACCACTACTATTTCAAGGTCTATATTTTGGACGGGCCGCTCGACCTTCAGCCTGGTGCCTACAAGGCCGCCCTGGAGTTGGCCATGGAAGGTCATGTCCTGCAGCGGGGAGAGGCTGTGGCCACTTACGACCGGTGATGGTCGACCTGGAACAGGTCGGGCATAGCTAAAATAGAGGTACGATTTTATCAGGGAACGAGGTTGAGAGGTTGGACCAGGCCGCGGTGGACAGGGCGAAGGAGCACTTCGCCAAGGTGGTGGAGGAGCAGATGAGACGGGTGGACCAGATGAGGTCCGCTCAATCCTGGACGGACTTCTCCCGCCTGGACAAGATCGTCGTAGGCATAGTGGGCGGGGACGGCATCGGGCCGTACATCTGTGCCCATGCCAGGACCGTGCTGGAGTTCCTCCTCGGGGAGGAGGTGGCCCAGGGCAAGGTCGAGCTGCGCACCATCGAGGGGCTCACCATCGAGAACCGGGTCAGGACCATGAAGGCCATCCCGGAGGACGTGCTGGCGGAGATCAAGCGCTGTCACGTGGTGCTCAAAGGGCCGACCACCACCCCGAAGAAGGGAGACCCGTGGCCCAACATCGAGTCGGCCAATGTGGCCATGCGCCGCGAGCTGGACCTCTTCGCCAACGTTCGCCCGGTCCGGGTCCCGGAGCAGAACATCGATTGGATGTTCTTCCGGGAGAACACCGAGGGCGCCTACATCCTCGGCAGCAAGGGCGTCAACGTGAACGATGACCTGGCCTTCGATTTCTGCGTCGCTACGACCCAAGGTTGCGAGCGTATCATCCGTCTCGCCTTCGAGCATGCCAAGAAGAACGGGATCGATAAGGTCAGCGTCGTCACGAAGGCCAACGTGATAAAGACCACGGACGGCAAGTTCCTCAGCACGGCCGAGGAGGTGTCGAAGGACTACCCCGGGATCAAGTGGGACGACTGGTTCATCGACATAATGACCGCCAAGCTCATCGACCCCTACCGCCGCAGCGACTTCAAGGTCATGGTGATGCCCAACCTCTACGGCGACATCCTCACGGACGAGGCGGCGCAGATCCAGGGCGGAGTGGGCACGGCTGGCTCGGCCAACATCGGCATGCGCTACGCCATGTTCGAGGCCATACACGGCTCCGCGCCGCGCATGGTCGATGAGGGTCGGGCACAGTACGCCGACCCGAGCAGCATCATCAAGGCCGCGGCCATGCTGCTCAACCATATCGGCAAGGTGGAGAAGGCCAGACAATTGGAGATGGCGTTGGACGTGTGCTGCCTGCATGAGCGTCATTTTAAGATGACCGGGCGTTCCGATGGCGCCACCGGGGAACAGTTCGCCGGTTACATCATGGAAACGTTGACGGACCCAGACCTGGAGAGGAAGTGGAAGTCCTACCAGGCATGCTGATTTCGCATCAAGGCAAGAAACGGCCGTCGCGGTAGATGACCTCGTCATCGGCGATGAGCTCTCCGCCGTTGCGCATATCGCACAGCATGTCCCAATGGATCACTGAGAAGTTCTTGCCCCCGGACTGCGGAAAGCCTCGGCCCAGGGCCACGTGCACCGTGCCGCCGATCTTCTCGTCGAACAACATGTTGCGCGTGAAGCGCTTGATGCCATAATTGGTTCCTATGCCCAGCTCCCCTGCGTAGCAGGCGCCGGCATCGGTCTGGATCAATCGTTTCAAAAGCGCCTCGCCCTTCGCCGCCTCGGCCCGGACCACCTTGCCCTTCTCAAACCAAAGATGGATGTCATCGATCACCTGGCCCATCTCGATCCCAGGGAAGGAGAAGCGGATATGCCCCTCCAACGAGTCCTCCACCGGGCTGGTGTACACCTCTCCGTCCGGCATGTTCGCCTTGCCGGCGCAGCGGACCCATGGTCGGCCCGCGATCGACATCCTGAGGTCGGTGTCCTCGGCTACGATGCGTATGTTACGCCTGCGCTCCAGACCGGCGCATATCTGGTCCTGCTCCCGCTTCGCCTCGCGCCACTCGCTCACCGGGTCCTCCCGGTCAAGCAGGCATGCCGAGTAGCAGAAGTCCTCATACTCGCCCAGGGACATGTTCGCCTCCTGCGCGCCCGCCTCGGTGGGGAATTGGGTGCCGCACCAGCGGATCTCCTTGCGCTGCTCCCTCTCCAACATCAACCGCTCCACCGCCTCCCGGCCCTGGTGCACCAATTGCATGCGTTCCGGGTCGATGTTGCTCAGGTATCGCGTGTTCCTGTTCCCCCAAACGGTGAGGTAGGCCTGCGCCGTCTCCACCGCCCGATGGTAGGATGGGGAAGGCGTGAGCAGCTGCTCGTCCGATGCATGCCGTAAAAGCGCCTCGTAGCAATGCTGGTCCTCTACCATAAGCTCCGGGAGACCTCCAAGTCTTACGATCCGCTCGTAGAAGGCCCGGAGCAGCGGCAGGGTGGCAATATCACCGTGTAGCAGTACCCGGTCCCCCGGCTTCACCTCTAGCGAATACGTGGCGAGCAATGTGGCAAGCTTATCGACCCTTGGGTCCATCGACCCTCTTCCACCCCGTCATCCATATTAAAGGTTGCCACTAGGCTCTATGGTCCTAGACCCGCTGTGGGCTCAGTAAGGGTTCTTGCCGGTGACCACCGGGTTCAACGGATAGGCGGACCACTCCGTGAAGGCGCCCTCGTAGATGTGCACGCTCGGGTAGTCCAGCAACCACTTGAAGGTGAGGAACTCCAGGGTAGCTTCGCGCCCAGTGCCGCAGGAGCAGATGATGATCTTGTCCTTCGTCGCTCCGACCGCTTCGGCCAGACGACGCACCTCGTTGACCGGCTTGAACAACCGGGTGTTGTTTGGGTCCATAAGGCTGGCCCAGGGCAGGTTGACGGAACCGGGTATGTGCCCAGGTCGGGCCCAGACGCCTTTGCCTTCGTATACCGCCGGGGGCCGGGCATCGAGCATGATCACGTTCCCCTTGTCCTTCATCTCCTTGACGTCCTCCATGTCAACGAAGTAGTCAGCGTTCACTTCCACCTCGAAATCGCTGGAATCCTTGGAGGGGAACATCTGGGTGAGCTCCTTGCCTTCCGCCTTCCACTTGTCCAGCCCACCATCGAGGACGTAGATCTTGTCATGACCGAATCGGGCCAGGCCATAGGCCCATTTGGACTGCTCCAGTCCATCGCCCCATTTCTTGACCGCGCCCACACCAGTGTAGACCAGGGCGGGCTTCCCCCTCTCCACGCCCAGTCGTCCGATGATCGGCTCGATCGCATCTTCGGGAACTAAGACCTGAGGGAAACCATATTCGTTCACCCGGAGCAATCCCTCGTGGGCGTAGACGGCCCCGGGAATGTGCTCCGCGATGTAATCGTGAATGTTCGGTTGCGTGTCGATGATGACCATGTCGTCGTCGAGATGGTCCGCCAGCCAGTCGCTGGAGACCCACCTTACCTTGCCCTCGCCGGATGGGAACGGATGCGCTGCCATGATTATTACCTTGAAAAATCAAGGGGAAGCACAGGTTATTAAAAGATTGTCGAAAACAGGGCTGGAGCTGGAAGGTGATTGACAAAAGACCGGACCGTTCGGCAATATCAGGTCTGGTTGTTCTGGGATTGGAACTTCGTGTAGCGGTCCAAAACATAGCAGACATTGTCCGCCAGTTCCTTAGAGACCAGACCGCCGGTCTGAGATTCCCGGACATAGTTCTTGGCCTCCACGATAGAGGTCCTCGACGCTTTGGCGATTATGTTCGCCAAGAAGGTCTGCATGAGATTGGGGTCCATTTCCTTGTTGTTCATCGCTTCCCT
>JACXTP010000098.1 GCA_016919625.1 Methanomassiliicoccaceae archaeon | reverse complement strand
GGAGAAAGTCGACCTGATCATCGGGGATGAGACCTATGACCTGCATGCCGAGTACACCAAACATCCGAAGCTGAGGCAGCGCCCTTTCCTCCTCATTCTGGATTTCGTCGGGTGCCACATGAAGGACGGTATCGATAAGAACGCCATGGGGGTCTATTTCTACAACAAGTGGAACGCGGACCATATCAAGCGCTTTTACGGAAAGGAAGGTACCATCTTCGTCGGTGCAGCCGACGATGTGGTGGACGAGGGGTTGGGCTTCATGCTTCCGAATCGACGGAAGCTCGTCCGAGAAAAAGCCACCTGCGTCGGTTACATCCTCAACTTCGATCCATCCGCTGCCGTTTCAAGGGAGGATGTCCGAAAGGAGTTCGGCATCGGACCTGGCCCCTTGGTGGTTGTGACCGTGGGCGGGACCGCGGTCGGTGCCGCGTTGCTGCGTAAGGCCGCCGAAGCCTATCCGTTGATGAAGAAGGAGAGGCCGGACCTCGGGATGGTGTTGGTGGCGGGGCCGCGTATCCCGGCAGACTACGTCAAGGCTGAGGATGGCATGACGGTCAAAGGCATGGTGCCGGACCTCTACCGGCTCATGGCCGCCTCGGACCTGGTCATAACGTCAGGGGGTGGCACAACCACGCTCGAGCTCCAAGCCATGAACAAGCCTTTCCTGTACTTCCCGTTGGAGGAGCACTTCGAGCAGCAGACGGATGTGTGCTATCATTTGATGAGGGACAACGTGGGGATCAGGATGACCTACTCCAAGACCGACCCGGAGCGGTTGGCGGTGGAGGTCCTGAAGAACATGGGCAAGCAGGTATCCTATCCGAAGTTGCCCTTGGACGGGGCCAGGCTGACGGCCGAGCATGTCGTCTCCTTGCTGGACAGGATCGAGAGGGGCGAGCTGAAGGTCGGTAAGTAATCTTAGGGGGAAGGGGACTTGGGGATGATCAATACAAATGATGATGGCCTGTTGGGTCGAGGACCTAGCTCGGCCCTGTCCGCGGCGGCATACATGAAATCGACACGAAAAACGTTCGAGCTGCCGAAGATGGAGGACATCGAGGCTTACCGCGACCAGGCGGTACTGATCTTCGCTCCCCATCAGGACGACGACACCTTAGGCTGCGGCGGGACCATCAGGAGGTTGGTCGAGGCGGAGGCCAATGTGACGGTGGTCTATCTCACCGACGGGGGTAAGGGGTCGGACCGCCACGAGGACGATCTGGCCGATATGCGTAAGAAGGAGGCAATCTCCAGCCTCAACGTCCTGGGATGCAGGTCGCGCATCTTCCTCGGCTTCGAGGACGGGGCCTTGAACGTCAATTCTTCTAGCCTGGCCAAGATCCGGTCCATCATAGACCGCCGCCGTCCCGCCGCGGTGTTCACCACCAACTTCCTGGACGGGCCTTGGGACCATATCATCGCCGCCGTCCTGGTCACAGAGGCGCTGCGCGATTATGCAGAGGATGTGTGGTGCTTCAGCTACGAGATCTGGAACACCATACCATACAACTGCCTGGTGGACATCTCCAAGGTGGTAGGGTTGAAGATGGATGCGATACGCGAGCACAAGTCGCAGATGAGGATGGTGGACTACTCGGAGAAGTTCTTCGGCCTGAGCCAGTACCGGTCATTGGTCTCACCGGGATGCACTCACTGCGAGGCGTTCCTTAAGCTCACCCGGGAGCAGCAGGTCAGTACGTTGGACGTGCTGTCTAAGGACTTCCTGCCAGTATGATGTCTCCGATGGAACGTCCTCATCGGAGGGGCTTCGTACCATCTGATCGGAATATCTCGCCGGCGATAAATTCTATTAGTCCCACCCCCTCTATTTGATATGGGAGAGCAGGGAGCGTTCGCACCGTGATGGTCACGAAGCGGTGGAGCAGTGGGCTGTCCACTCTGGACAAGGTCGAGATCCGGGACAGGGTCATCGTAAGCTCCATCAAGGACGCCTTTGGTATTCTGAAGGACAGCATCCCTCCGGAGGAGATCGCCAAGGCGGTCAGACCCTACTTCACCCACTGCGGCATGGCCATCTCCCTGAACTGTTCGAAGCGGTTCAACATCACTGGTAAGGACATCAAGGAACTGGCCATCCCATATTATTGGACCGGCCACGCCCTTTCCGGCAGGAACTGTTCCTCGATGATGGTCTATGAAAAAGGGATAGTGATCGAGACCCTGGATTGCTGCCTGTGCGACATCGGCGCGGAGTTCTGCCTGCCCCTTTCCTATGATGCCACCGAGGGTATCTGCCGCTCCCTCAATCCCAACTTCCATTACCATTTCACGCATAAAATGTACGATGGGGATGATTATTGTCGCTATATCATCCGACATAAGGGGCATAGGAAAGATATCGAGGACCTTGGCGAACTGAAGGAGGTGGTCAAGGGACTGGACATGCCGGACGAAGAGGTCGATTCACTTCGAAGGGAGATGATCGGGGAACTGCTGATCATCGTCAACAAGGTGCTGGTGGACGTAAACGGGACCGAGAGGACCTTGACCAAGTTGTTACCTGTCTCCAACCGGACCGGGCTTGAACTGGGCAAGGAGATCGGTGCCTTGCTGGAGAACATCAAGGACGGGAGAGGCCGGGCGGCGGAAGCGTTGACAATGATAAGGTCGAGCATGAGCCAGGATGACATCAGAGAGATCAGCGAGGACGACCTGATAACTGGATGCACTACCGCTTGCCCCTTCAAGGACGGGAATGTGGCCCTTTGCAAACAATACGAGAGCGTCCTTAACGGCGTCTGCAAGGCCATCGACCCCAGGCTGGAGTTCGTCTATACCCATATGATGACCAAGGGGGATGCGCGCTGCGCCTGGACCATTGGGAGATCGATGAGGAGGGATAAAGTGGAGACCCGGGCCGATGCGGTCGATGACCCCCTCCTGACCTTGAAGATGCGTTTCGCCAGAGGGGATATCTCCGAGGGCGAGTACCTCAAGGCGAGGGACGTCCTTCTAGGGAAATGACACACAGAACCTCCGGTCCAGATAGCAACCGGTTGAGACCGAAATGTTTCGGCCGTGATGCAAAACCCTCCGCAAGATTAAACTAGCCTTGGGACACAATGTAATATCGTGGTCCCATGCGCTGCCCCGCCTGCGGCTCCGAGGACTACCGCGGCTACGGTTTCTGTGTGAACTGCGGCGCGGTTTTCCCCAAGGAGACGCGTCAGGCATTCGAAAGGGCGCCGGTGCAGACGGCGTCTCCGGCGGAGAGCCTAGAGCAGATGCGCAAGACCGTGACGGTGGCGCTGATCGTGGTCGGCCTGTTCATCGTCTTCTTCTACGTCTACCTGTACCTGATGGGCGCGGACCCGTTCCTGATCCTGGTGGTGGAGGCGTTCCCGGTGTTCTGGATGATCGCCATACTGATGCGGTGGCGGAGGGCCAGGCAGGAGCTGGGCGGGAAGGGGAACGTGAAATAGCGATGGTGGAATGCCACATCGGTCCAACCTGGAACGCCTGCCATATGGACCGAGCGGTCGAGCAGCTATGGATAAATAGGTATGAGGACAAATAGAAGCCACGGAACGGTTAGTGGCTGATCAAGGTGATGACAACATGTTGACAGTGAACCCATATCTGAACTTCAACGGGACCACCGAGGAGGCTTTCAATTTCTATAGGTCGGTCTTCGGTGGGCAATTCACCGCCCTGCAAAGGTACAAGGACATGCCTGAGGGCAGTAAGCTTTCAACCGAGGAACAGGAGAAGATCATGCACATCGCCTTGCCGATAGGGCGGAGCACCGTTCTGATGGCGTCGGATGCGCTGGAATCGATGG
>JACXTP010000008.1 GCA_016919625.1 Methanomassiliicoccaceae archaeon | reverse complement strand
TGGAGTACGCCAACTCCTATCGCTTGCTGTCATCGGAAGGCGATTACATGGGCAAGGAGAGGTTGCGCTACCTGACCCTGATGGTGATGTTCGACGAGATGGCCAAGCTCATGGAGGTCATGAAGGATTGTGAGCGGGCCGTGACCCACAAGGACCCATTCGTGACAGTACCTGGTTTCTATGGGAAGGAGAGGAGCGAGAAGGCGTTGGGCAACATAATGACCGAGCTGAGCAAGTCCGAGGCCATGTTCATGCTCTTCAAGAAGGTGATGGGGCATCCCCCGTCCAACCTGGACTTCGATATGTTCAAGAAGGAGTTCGGGCAGGGCAGCAAGGGCCTTGAATCCCAGATCCACAATCTGACCTTCTATGACGTGAGGATGCGCAGCGACAATCTGGGCCAGGTGCCAGCCAAGGATGTCATGGACATGTTCTTCGATGCGGTGGTCATCAACGCCGAGAGCGCCAGGGAGTTCATCTACGAATGGGCCCGGGCCAGGGAGCTGGACCTCGAATTCAAGCTCAAGTCTTTCCGGGCCGAGGGTTGTGGCAACGTCAAGCTCTGGGCCAAGGTGCCCATCCCCAAGACCCAGAGGAACTTCTGAGGCATAAGATGACCGAACAGTTCGCTCGGTACGAGATAGACCTCAACGCCAAATGCGTCTGCGGATGCATGGAGGGGGACCGGGTGCACAAGATCTACCGCTTCCCTAACGACTATGGCGCCTCGGTGGTATCTGGCCGGAAGGAGAATGGAAGGGTGGGTCATTACCGCATGTTCGTCCTCCATTTCGAATCCCCCGCTCCGGAGCATTGTTGGGAGATCACCTCCGACAACCCGGTCAGCGCTGGGAGTGGAACGCTGGAGTGCGGGGACTGGGACCAGGTCGAGGCGGTCTTGCAACGCATATTCTCACTGCCGGGTTGAGCAACCTATTTATCCGGTCAGGTTGACTTATGACATCGGATGACGGTGTCCATCTGGAAGAGGTTCAAGAAGGAAAAGCCTGAGGGCTCGGTCAAGGAACTGACCGATGCGGAGTTCGATGCTTTCCTGGCAGAAAACAAGAGGGCGGTGGTCGAAGTCTATCTGGGCACCTGCTTCCATTGCAAGCGCATGGAACCAATATACGATCGGGTGGCCGAGGCCTCTTCGATGAAGGCGGCCTTCGCCCGGATCGAGGGTAGAACGCAGCCGAAGACCGCACGGCGTTATGAGGTTTCGTCCGCCCCGACCTTCCTTTTCTTCAAAGATGGAGCTAAGGTGGCATCGCTGGAAGGTGAACTGTTGCAGATGGAGCTGGAACACCATGTCGCTATCCATTTCGGTTGAGGTTTGAGCATGATCAGGGACATTAACGAGGCGCTCTTCAACGATCTGATGAAACGCACCGACATGGTCGTAGTGGTCGAGTTCTGGTCGCCAAGTTGCTCGATCTGCAAGGACGTGGCACCGGCGTACGAGCAAGTGGCCCAAGAGATGGAGCAAGAGGCGACGTTCGTCCGAATCAACACCGATGGGAACGTCCAGATGGCGCAGAAGCTGGGGGTCGCGGGCACACCCACCTTCATGTTCTTCTGCCGCCAGGGCAAGGTGGGCGAGGTGGTGGGCATTACCTCCGCCACGCTGCTGCGCAATACCATCCGTGATTCCATCAAGTACAACACCGCCTGCCCTCGGAAGAAAAGGCCGTCCTACGACTTGGACGGCTACGGCTAGGAAAATCTAGATTAACGGCCTGGCCAATGACCTGGGCATGTTCGGACCGGTCGACCTCGAGAAGTGGATGAAGGGACGCCAGGCCAGCTTGGCCAACGTTCAGGGCGCGGTGCAGGATATCGTGGATCGTGTCCGCCATGACGGCGATAAGGCACTTTTCGAACTGACCGAGCGTTTCGACAAGGTCAAGCTGGACAAGATCCAGGTCAGCGAGGGACAGTTCAAGTCGGCGCGAGAGAGCGTGCCTGAGGAACTGGTCCACGAGCTGGAACGGGCCGCCGATAACATTCGCCGCTTCCACCGAATGCAGCAGTCCTATGGCCTGTGGTTCCAAGAGGTGGAGCCAGGCATAATATTGGGGGTCAAGACGACGCCATTGGCGAGTATCGGGGCCTATATCCCCGGCGGTCGGGCGGCCTATCCATCCACTGTACTGATGTGCGCGATACCGGCGAAGGTGGCCGGGGTGAAGAAGGTCATCTGCTGTACCCCGCCCCCGGTCAACGCTCTCACTCTAGTGGCCATGCAGGTGGCCGGGGTGGACGAGGTCTATCAGATCGGGGGGGCACAGGCCATAGCGGCCATGGCCCTCGGCACGGAGACGATAGGGAAGGTGGACAAGATAGTCGGCCCAGGCAACGTCTATGTGACGGCGGCCAAGATGATGTTACGCGACGAGGTGGACATCGATTTCCCAGCCGGACCGAGCGAGATAGCCATAATGGCCGATTCCAGCGCTGAAGCGTCCTTCATCGCCGCCGATATCATCGCTCAGGCGGAGCACGACCCCAACGCCGCTTGCCTGCTTGTCAGCACCGACCCCTCGCTCCCGTCCCGGGTGGGGGCGCAGATCGAGCGGCAACTGGGATCATCGCAGCGCGGGGCCATATTGGAACGCTCAATGGGTAACGCGGGGTACGTCATCGTCTCGGACCTGGCCGAGGCGGCGGCGGTCATCGACCGGGTCGCCCCCGAGCACCTTTCCATCCAGATGACCAATGAGCTGCTTGCGTTGAATTCCGTTCACAACGCCGGTTCTATCTTCATCGGCAAGTACGCCGCGGTCGCCTGCGGGGACTACGCCTCGGGAACCAACCATGTGCTTCCGACCGCTGGCTATGCCCGCGTCTATTCTGGCCTGGACGTGCACCATTTCTGCAAGCGTAGCTCGATCCAGATGATAGACCGCAAAGGACTGGAACGCATCGGTGCCACGGTGGAGCGTTTGGCTCGAGCGGAAGGGCTGGACGCCCATGCCCGATCCGTCGAGATGAGGCGGGACTGAGGCCTATTTCCAATTTACCAGGATCTCCTCGCGGCGGAAGGTCCTCCGGGCCAGGTTGAGCATGGCCAGGTCGATGATTAAAACCACCAGCGCCAGGAACACGATGTTCAGGGCGGTCAGCGGGATGAGCCCCATTGCCATGATGAGGAACAAGGCCACTATGGGCAGCACCACCAGGGAGCCGAGCTGCTGGGCGGAGCGGACATCGGTTACACGGGAAGAAATTATGACATTGCTCAGAATGCTCATGCCGCACACCATCGGCGACAGGAGGAAAACCCCGGCGATCCATATGGCATCGGGCATCGGACTATAGCCCAGGGCCGGCTCGGTGATCGTGTTGACTATGATCACGAAAGGCAGGAACACCGCCCAGGTGACGAGCACGCATGGGATGAAGATGGAGGCGGCCTTGCCCACCAGCAGTTCCAGGTCGGTGGTGGGCGTCGCCAGCAATGGTTCGAGGCTGCGATTTATCTTCTCACCCACGATGGTGTACGACGCCACCACGGTGGGGATCACCGTGGGGATGAGGATGAAGAAGATGAGCAATATGTTCAGCAGGAGCAATATGGCGGTCTCGGTGTCGCTTGGCTGACCAGCAAGGAAGCTGTCCTGAACGGTGGTGCCCACCAGGTCCGTTCCATCGAGGTTGCTTTGCTGGACGAACGAATCTGTGAACCCGCCTCCGATGATATCGCTCCCCTCCACCAGGGAACCTTCCACGGTGCAGTTCTCTAGGCGGCAGTTACTGATGATCGCATTTTGGACCGTGCAATCGACCAATGAGATATTGCTAAGCACGACATCGGACAGGTATTCGCCCTGCATGCTCGATGAGAGGTTCAAATCCAGGTCGAGCGGTCCGTTTGCCGGGCCTTCGGACATGGAGGAGACCGGTATCAGATATATCGCCGGCAGGACCGTGGCGAAGATGATGGGCATCAACACCAAGGAATAGAGGATGTACTTGTTGCGTCGGAACTCGGAGAACTCCTTCTGCACAATGATTCCCACACGGTCCCAGCGCAGGATCATCCTCCCCCTTCGATTATCTTGAGGTATACATCCTCCAGCCCGCGCCTGCCCTGTTCCACGTATTCCACCTTGCCCCCCATGGAGATTATGAGGTCCACGATGAGGGGGTTCTGAACCGAAGGGTCCTCTACGCGGAGCGTCAGCTCATTGCCGTTTAACTCGGAGGAGAGGACGCCAGGGACCTTGAGGACGGCCTCAGGGACGCCCTTCGGGATGGAAACCATGCGGACCATCGTGGTGCGTCCGAAGAAACGGTCCGCCAGCTCATCCGGGGACCCGATAGCGAGAAGACGGCTGCGTAGGACGCCTATGCGGTCGCAAAGACGATGGGCGTCGTCGAGATTGTGCGTGTTCAGAAGGATGGTCCGACCCTCCCCTCTCAGCTCCATGATGTACTGGCGAACTGTGAGGGCGGCCTGCGGGTCGAGTCCGGAGGTTGGCTCGTCCAAGAATAGGTAACGTGGCTCGTGTACCAACGCCCTCGCGATGGATACCTTCTGCTTCATGCCCTTGGAGAAGCCGGAGACCGCATCGTCCCTTCTATCCCAAAGTTCCAGAGTGGTGAGGAGCTGCTTTATGCGGGCCTGCCTTTCGCTGGTCGGCACACCATACATCTTGCCGTAGAACTCAAGGTTCTGCCAGGCGCTCAGGGATTCGTAGAGGCCGGGGGATTCTGGTAAAAGCCCGACCATGGACCTTATGCGCAGCTGGTCCTGACGATGGGAGACGTCCAGGCCATCGATGAAGGCCGATCCGGATGTCGGCGATATGAGGGCGGACAGCATGCGGATGGTGGTGGTCTTGCCCGCACCGTTCGGCCCGAGCAGCCCGAAGACCTCCCCATCCTCGATTCGCAGGTTGAGGCCCTCCACCGCCACCAACCCATCGAACCTCCTGGTAAGGTCAACCGTCTCGATCATTTCATTCGCCTTGACAGAAGGTGATGGGGGAAGCCCCATATTGGTTCTTCTGTTGGTCGAGATTGCAACAATTCACTTTATGTGAGGACGATTTGGTTGCAGTATGACCTTTTTAATGAGGTAAAGGGTAGGGATGATGGTGAGCACAAGGAGGAGTGGGAGCATGATCACAAAGATCTGTAGATCTTCAAGGGTCGCGCCGTTTTCCCCCCCAAGAGAATCCTTGAGAGTGCTTACCATCATCACCACCACGATACCGAATACGCCAATGAAGACTGAAATGGACTCGATGATGCGGACGAAATAGGTGCGTAGGAATTGATCATGGTCCGCGATGGATTTGCGTAGCTCGGACACGTCCTTCTCGAACTCTTTCTGGCTTCGCTCCAAATTCTTCTTTAGGGCCTCCATGTCGGTCTTCATGCTGTCATAGGTGGCGATGAGCTTCGATTCCATCTCCCAAGGTGATATCGTCCCAGACCCTTCTGTCAGTGGCTCAAGGCCTTCAAGCATGGAGATGCCTTTCGCTGAGACCACCAGTCTCGTCACTCCCGCCCCATCCTTGTTGGACTGGACCAGACCTTCCTCCACTAATCTGGTCAGGGTCGGTCTAAGGGATTCCTGCCCTACCTTCTCGCTCTGCGCGACCGTCCTGAGGAGGTCTGCCTCCCCCACCCTTGCAGGGTAGCTGTGCCTGAGATGCCGAAGTATGGCTAGGCCACGGTCGATATCATCGCTCACGTTTGCCGTCCTCCTTGCAAGGGTCCACCAGGATGAAGCGCTTGATGCCCCAGATCATTACCAGAACATAGACCATGATCGACAAGGGCACGCTCATTATGATCACCCAGTAGTCTTCCACGCTGGCTTCATGCTGCAGGCTAAGTCCGATGGTGAGGATGAGAACCACGACGATGGCGAATATGCTCACGAACACTCCAAAGGTCTCGATGACGCGAAGGAAATAGGTCCTGATCACCTGGTCATGGTCCATGATGCGTTGCCGCATCTCCTTCATCTCCGCATCCAGGGACTTTTGGCTGGACTCGATCCCCTGTTTCATCTCCTCCATATCTGATTGGATGCGGTCGTATGTCTCGATAAGTCGGGTCTCGATCTCGCGGGCGGAGACGCCCTCACGCTTCGCCCCCCTTTCCTCAAGCGACTGAAGGTAGTCAATGCCGTCAGAGGTGATCTTGTAGCGATAGGTCTCGGTCTTGCCAAAGGGGGCTTTGATGACCGACTCCTCGATCAGACCTTTGGACTTCAGCTCTTTGATCTCCTGGGACACTCGATCTATGGTGACGTCCTTCTGCGCCTTCTGTACCGAGGAGATGAGCACGATCTCGTCGACCTTGATCGGATAGAACTCCCTCAGGCTCCTCAGTATCTGCATCTTGACGTTGTTCTCGCCATCGGCCCCTGCTAGGCTCAACCTCTTCCCCCACGAATGTTAAACCATTGACCGGTGGAGTTTATATTATTGGCGTTAAACGCCCAAATAATTGAACATCCCGAATCAAGGAACACCGGTCGGGTCCCAGGAAACTCGAAGCCCGCTTTCAAAACCGTCCATCTCCTCCATCTCCGCGTCGCTGAGAGTAAAATCGAAGATGCCAGCGTTCTCAACGATGTGTTCGCTGGAGACCGCCTTAGGTATGATGACGTGTCCCTTCTGCAGACCCCATCGAAGCATTACCTGTGCGGGGGAACGACCATGCGCCTCCGCCAAGTCTCTCAAGCCCTGATGACCGAACCTTTTTCCACGGGCCAATGGGCTGTACGATTCCACCTGCACCCCGATGGTCCGGCAGGCATCCACCAGTTCAGTCTGCTGGAGATAGGGCGACAGCTCCACCTGGTTAACCGCGGGAACATATTCCGCATAGCTTCCTAGTTCCTTTAAGTGGGCCACAGTGTAGTTGCTGACCCCGATGCTGCGGCACCTGCCTTGCTTTAGCAACGTCTCTAGCGCCTTCCAGGAGCGTTGGCGCAGGGCGAGGACAGGCCAATGTATCAGGAAGAGGTCTATTGTGCCCACATCGATCCGTCTTTGACTGGCCTCAAAGGCTTTCAGCGCCTCGGAGTAGCCTTGGTCGTGGTTGAACAGCTTGGTGGTGACGAACACTTCGTCGCGGTGTAGACCGCTGTCCTTTATCGCTCGGCCAACATCTTTCTCGTTGGCATAGTAGCTTGCTGTGTCTATGAGGCGGTAACCCACATCCAAGGCGCTGCGGACTGCGTCATAGGTCTCCTTGCCAGGTGACATCCTGTACGTGCCCAGACCGAACCTAGGCATCTTGATGCCGTTGTTCAGTTCCACAGTCGAAGCGATATGCAAACTCATCGTTGTCACGACCTAAAGTTTAGATAACCATCGGTTCGTAATTATCTACCACGAGAATCAGATAATTGCATTATATAAAGGTTGGAGTTGGATATGATGCGAGAAAGTGATAGGATGGAGGCATCAGGCGATTTCTTGAGCACATGGTCTGGCGACCTGCAGGTTAAAGGTTTCCGCGAGGTCAGGACGGTCCAATGTCCGATACCCCACATTGAGGCGTACCGGCGTGATGGCAAGAAATTCTTCGGATTCGCTGTTTTGGACCGTTCCGACATCAACGAGCAGCTTCATCTCATCCTTCGCGGCAAGGTGCAGTTCGGCACGGTGGTTTTCCTGCAGGCATCTTTCGACCTGCTCGATGACGTGGAGAGAAAGCTGAAGTGCTGGGAGCTAAACGATAAGGTGAACCTGGAAGGGTTCTTCTGATTTCACTTTTAATGGTCAAATTCAGATGGTCCTTTCGCCCCTTAAGATATAGAAGGTCATGTAGGGTTTGAAGCCCACTTTCTCATAGACCGATCTGGCCACATGGTTGTCCTCCCGTACATGGATGAGGGCATAGGGAACCTCCTTTAGGATCCGCTCCGCCAGTGCTGATACTATAGTGGTGGCGTACCCCCTTCCTCTCGAGCCCTTTTCCGTGGCGATTATTGAAATGTTGAAGCCTGGGCCCTGGGTCAGTGCGCTCCCTACAGCCCTGAGTGATCCCTCATCCCTAATGCCGATCCAGTAGGACTTGTTGAACATCGCGCTCACTCTCTCTTCGCTCATTTCCCCCCACCATTTAGGATCGGCATCCCTCAGGAGTCGAGCGATATCCGGTGCATCCTCTGGGACCAAGGTCTCGAATGCAACCGTGCTCCTCGATATTAGCTCGCCCCGCCCAACGGTCAATAGAACGATATTGAAATGAACCTTAGGGTGGAACCTCCTCAACAATGCATCCTTCATCTCCAGAGGAGCGTTTATCTCGACCTTCTGCTCTTCAAGCAGCTCGGCAAGGACCTTGCATGCCTCCTGCTCGCCGCGCAACTGGATGATCTTGTGGTCGTAGACCAGTGATGCCCCGAGGAGAGTGCCCCCATCCTCGACCACCCGGATCATGCTCCGGTCCCTCTCGAACATCCAGTCGACCAAGAACCAGAAATACTCCGGCCATCGTTCCTCGACCGAACGGAGGAACCACGCCTCGTTCCCGCCATCCAGCTCGCAGATTCTCAATGATGCCCTCAAGGAAATAGCGATATGAGATAATTACAAATTTTCTATTTCTCGGCCTGTTACCTTCCCTAAGTCGAATTTCCAATGCAACCTATACATCCAACCTAGACGATATCGGGTGGGGTCCCAATTGATCGAGAGGGCGGCGTCACCTACTAAGGTCAGCATGTCCATCGAGGAATATCTAGAGGACGTGCATCGACTTTTCATCCTCCTCTTCAAGCAAGTGGAGATCGAGCATGGACGTGATGAGGCATTGCGCCTAGCCAGATCGACGGGAGAGGCTCTTGGAAGAGAGATGGCGCGAAATCAGCTAGGGGGCCGCCAGCTCAATGACTTTGAGGAGTTCAGAACGTTTTGGAAAGAATTGATGTCTTCGCCCATTTTCTCAGCTACCCAGCAAGTGACGATCTTGGAGGAGGGACCTGAGCACCTCAGCATGAGGGTCGATAGATGCCTTTGGGCGGAGCATTTCCTGAGAATTGGAGACCCGGAGTTGGGGTATCTGCTCTGCTGCAACGCCGATCACAGCATGTTGGCAACCTACAATCCCAAGCTCACCCTCCATCGAACCAAGACCATCATGCAAGGGGATGACCATTGCGACCATTGCTTCCAATGGTCGGAGGAAAGGCCATGACCAACTGGGTAGCGGTGTCCTCTCTGGCCATAACCTGTCTGGTGGTCATCTGCAGCTGTTTCAATGTCGGACTGGTCCTGGGCCGGGAGAAGCTTAGGATCGATAAGGCCAACATCGGTTGGCTGGTCCGAGCAATCGTGCTCAATACCGTACTGATGCCCCTCCTAGCGCTCGGCCTGATCTGGGCCTTTGACCTGGAGGCAGGATTGGCGGCCAGCCTCGTTCTGCTCTCCGCCCTACCTGCCTTTCCATTGTTCATAAGCATCATGCGTGGGAGGGCCATCGACACCAACGGTCTGGAACTGACCTTTATTATGCTAGGCCTAAGCGCGATTTCCGCACCATTGATCATTTGGTTGTCCCCTGTGGAGGGCTTGGACGCTGGTCTCACAGAGATGATGTTCACCTTGGTCCTGTTCCAGTTGTTGCCATTGGTGATCGGATATTCGTTGGGTAGGATCAAACCCGAATTGTATGAACACCTTGAGGACATCTTGACGTTCCTGGTCTTCATTAGTACATCATTGATCGTCCTTTACGTCATCGTGAGCAGATACAAGGACATTGGACAGATGGGAGGCACCCATGCCTTGTTGGCTGCGATATCACTGGTCTTATTGGGGGTCTTCTTGGGGTGGGTGGTAGGTGGGCCGAGAAAAGAGGACAGGAGGACCTTGGCACTGAACACATCTTTGAGGAACTTTATGTCATCCCTACTACTGGTTTTCACCTTCTTCTCGGGCGCGGGAACAGAGCTGTTGGTGCTGCTCGGCGGACTTTTCATGCTGGCCCTCGGTATCATAATGGAAAAAATATCTGTGATTAGACATATCGAATAAGGTCCTTGTAGCATTCTTTTACAATAGTGATTTTTATTGTTATATATATTTAATAAAATTAATTTAGCCGGTCCGATTGCAGATAAGCATAGGTTTCCAGTGCATCCATGTTCGAATTGGTCACCTTCAATACGACCAGGATGTTGGCCTTGTGAAACGTTAGGTAAAACACCCTGTCCAGCAGGTCATATTCGAAACCGCCGCTAGCTATCTTGATCGATGATACCGAGTACTTGTCCTCTTTCTGATGGAATTGGTCCCAATAGGCATTGCTTGCATTTTCTATTGAATCGTATTTCAATACATATATCGACAAGATCTGAGTGTAATATGCATCCCGGGTCTGGTAACTGACCGAACTCGCTTCAACAGATGCAGGTATCGTGCTCATAGGGTCCGGGTCCGACCCGACGATCCAATTCGAGGTCAAAGCACTTAATGGAAGTATCAGGTCGGATGTCGAGGTCGAAATGGGGTCTTCATCTATGGGTTCATCGGTACCCTCGTCCGATCCTGACGGAGAAGGCCCAAGCATCGTCCAACCCAAGATCAGCATGGCAATGACGGCAATCACGACCAGGGCAACTAAGTTTTTCGAATTGCTGCTCAGGGAAATCACTCCCTTCTACTGAGAACTGGTTCTGGCCATTATATCATTTTTTCTACATTGGGAATGAACAGAGAGATCGCCCAAGGCAGAGGCATTTTTTATGCAGCTTGGGATTTGGTGCGCCCAAGGATATATCGCCCACCACTATTATTCCTTCAAGAGGGAGATGTCATCTCTTGAAGATCGGGTTCTCCTTCTCCCCTTCCTCACGCATGCGATTTGCGATCTGGAGGAGGTAGGAGGATGTGACCTTGCTTGTATTGACGGGGGTACTTGTCCAAAGGCTGACATTATAGACGAGCTTGTCCTGCTCAGTGCGCACGATGTTCGCAGAAGGCAAGAACCGGTCCTCGTCGAAGTCAAGTTTTATCTCTTCCTTCTCCGCCAGTTTCGTCCTATGCTTGGACCTGCGTTTCATCCTGCTCTCTTTCCTGATGGGGCGGATATTGGGGTAAACCATAGGGTTGCGCGTGGCCTCCTCGAGGAATATTTCGCGCATCCGGTCGGGGTCCTCGGTCCAAGACAATGTTATTGGGACATTGATGTTAAAACAACCGATCTCTGAGTAATTCAGGGCCTTGTGGATGATAATGTAGGAGCTGGGTATGACATACACCCTTCCATATTGCTCACGGACCGTGATCGAGGTAAGGCCGATGTTAAGGACCTCAGCTGGCCCAGTCTGATAAGGTGTGTCCCCCACCTCGACCCAATCCCCTAGCTGGACACGCCCATCAATGGCAACTATCACACCGCCCACAACGTTCTGTATCACGTTCTGAAAGCCGAAGGTGATGGCGAAAGATATGGCCCCGACTACAAAAGCGATGGTTGTGCTGTTCACCCCGAAGAGTATTAGCAATGCTATGGTAAAGAACACGATCAATATGAGATATTGGATGAAATTGGCCATGGTCTTCGCGGTGCTCTCTCCAGCGTACTTGGTGGCCTTCTTCTTGATCGCCCAGTATACTAACCGGGCAACGAAAAATCCTATAAAAATGATGACCACGACCTCAATGAGCAATGTTAAAAAATCCCCGGTCAGTTCCATATTATCATCCAAGCCCAAATCATTGTGTGTTTTAATTATTATCTTATGTGGAGACTCGGCAGTCAGGAAAATGTTCAATAATCGTTGCGGAGATGTGATTTGATCAGGTGTCTATCTTCTTGCCCCGCCATCAGTGCGAAATGGGTTGAAACATTGGAATGAGGGCTAAAATTATACGGGAGCTTTATTCTTAGATCGTTCTTTAGACCAGGTAATTAAATCTACACCCACATTTTTCTGATTTATAATCTCAAACCTCCATTTACCTTTTGATACTTGGC
>JACXTP010000007.1 GCA_016919625.1 Methanomassiliicoccaceae archaeon | reverse complement strand
TGTCGAATTTAAAGCTTTTCTGAAGATCGATCGAGAAACCTTGCTGCCCACCATATCTGGCCAGGAAACCTAATGTCTCGGTGATGTGCAACGAGTAGATCACTGGGGCGCATCGCATGGCCGCCTCGAGGAAGGGTCGGTCCGCGTGACGGTTCTGCGCTCCGAAAGGGGGGTTCATCACCACCGTGTCCGCTTGGACCTGGAAGGAGGATATCTCCCCCTCGATGAGCTCCAGCGATACCTCCGCTAGCTCGGCGTTCCGCCTGGCGATTGCGAGAGCCCCGGCATCTTGGTCCACACCGATCACATATGACGCCCCGAGAAGGGCTGCTCCTATCCCCAACATCCCCGTGCCACAGCCCAGGTCGAGCACCGACCTGCCATCTATGTCACCACTGCTGTAGGCGAGGAACAGCATGTCCGCCGCGATGTTCGCCGGTGTCATGTACTGCTCCAGGTCCGCCCTTGGTCGTTCGAAGCCGTTCACCTGTTGCAGGCGCATCTCAAGGTCCTTGCGTTTCATCGATATCAGACCATGTAGTCCACAACCGCCCTCTGGTCCCTGACCCTTACCACCAGTTCTGCCACCCTTTTATGCTCCGGGTGGTCCTGGTATCGTTTCAATGCTTCCAGGTCATCGAATTCGGCGATGAGGCAGAGGTCCCAGCTGGACCCGTCCTTTAACACGTCAGCCCCTACATCCAGCCTTCTGATCCCCGGCACGAGCCCAGGCAATGCCTCAAGCTGGACCTTGATCATCTTGGCGTTCTCTACCTTCGATCTGCCTTCGGCCTGCTCCTTAAGCTTCCAAAGAACCACGTGCCTGATCAGTGTCCCACCTCACTGGTTGAGACCTAGGTTGAGGAAGTCGGCACTGGTGAGTATGCCCACGACGGCCCCCTTCCTGGATATGAGGATGGCCTCCTCGCGCTGGAGGTGCAGCGATGCGACATCGATGGGGGTGTCCTCGCTGAGGATGGGGAACGGCTCCATCATTACCTCCTCCACCTTGGTGCGCATCACCTCGTCGTATGGCTTGTTGCGGGTTCGGGTGGCCTCTATGCTATAATCGCGAATGCGATCGTCTGTCAAAGCCCCTATGACCTTATCTCCCGTCATCACTGGAAGTTGGGTGAAGCGGCCTCTCATCATGCGGTCGATGGCCTCCCCGATGCTCTGGTCCGGTGTGACGGATATGACGCCTTTGGTGCCTAGGTCCCCTACGGTCAAGTGGGCTCCGGCCTTCATTCCCTCCAGTTTGCGCCGGCGCAGCACCTCTTCGAAGGCCTGTAGGATCTTGCGGACATTGCTGTAGGATGGATCAATGCTACCCCTCTCGATCTTGGCGATGAGGGACTGGCTAACCCCGGCCATGGCTGCTAGCTCGCGCTGGGACAGGTTCAAGCGCTTCCTCATCTGTCTTATCTTGTCCAGGTCTGGCAACTGGGGTACGAAGGCCAATCTAGATGATGTCATAGGCGCACCTCCAAAAGTATGACACGATGATGAAATGTGAAAATTTAACCCTTTCCAGTCTTAATGTACAAATCCTGAGAGGAATCGATAGAGAGCGGGGGGTCTCGTGATCCTGATGTACTAGATGAATGCACTGAAAAAAATAAAAAAATCAGAGGTATTCATAATATTACTACGAATTTCATATGAATATTCATATAATGTCCTTGAAAAATGGGCTGTTACAACGTCATATCTCACTAAATCAGGATAATGGATAAATACTGAGTCATATGTAACCGGCCCCTGCAGGAACCGGACATATGCCCAATGTTCAATGGTCTGGTCGGAGGGCGTGCGGTCTGACCGATGAACGGCCTAGAGGGTTCTGGTCCGCCGTTGCTTGGAACGTGTTCGAGATTGCGTCGGCCCATGGGGCCTCTACCCCCTGAAGGCTGATGCAAACACCTGCAAGAAGGACGATGACCGATCGAAGGACGTCCCGTTTGGGAGTTGAGAGAGAAATGGATTTATATCGGAGGGACAACCACCTCCACCCTTGTATGTCACATGCTAACGCCGCGCAGCCGCTTCCACAGCCCTCACAGGTCTATTTGGCCCAGAGACCCCCAGGATTGAAGTACATGATGGGTGGTTGCGGCATCGCTGGATGCATCTCGTTGGACGGCCGCCTCATCGCTGGCGATAGGATCCGCGCCATGCTCACCATAATGGAGGAGCGGGAGAACGGCCTGGGAGCTGGATACGCATGTTACGGCCTTTTCCCATCCCGCAAGGACCAGTACTGCCTGCAGTTCTTCTTCGATGATGAGAAGGCAAAGGAACGCGCCGAAGGCATGATGAGGTTTAACCTTGACATACTCCACGATGAGAAGGTCTACCATCATCCGGTGGCCGACCTTAGGCCGCCCTATCCTATCATCTGGCGTTACTTCGCCAACGTGCTGCCCAAGTCCTTGAAGAGCGAGGGCCCAAAGAAGGGCGAGGAGGACGTGGTCATCGACCTGGTCATGCAGATCAACTTAGAGGTGGACGGGGCGATGTGCATAAGCAGCGGCAAGGACATGGCGGTCTTCAAGGGAAACGGTTTCTCTTACCAGATGGCCGATTTCTACGACATTCCTCGCTACAAGGGCACCATGTGGATATCGCATTCCCGCTTCCCGACCAACTCCCCTGCCTGGTGGGCCGGGGCGCATCCCTTGTCCATCCTGGACTGGGGGGTGTGCCATAACGGCGAGATAACCTCATATGGCGTGAACCGCAAGCTGGTGGAGATGTCCGGTTATAAGTGCACCGTGCTGACGGACACCGAGGTCGTCGCCTATATCTGGGACCTGCTGGTGCGCAAGCACGGCCTGCCGATCCAAGCGGCGGCCTTCGCCATGGCCCCTTGGACCTATGACGAGATCTCCCGCCTGGACCCGGAGAGCCGCAAGCTGGCCACATGGTTGCGGTTCACCTATCGGGAGGCGTTCCTGAACGGACCTTTCAGCATCCTGGTGGGAAGGAGCCAGCCTGAGGTGACGCTGATCGCTCTGGCGGACCGGAAGAAGCTTCGGCCCATGATAGTGGGCCAGTCGCCGGACGGTGGCATCGCCTACTGCGCCAGCGAGGAGTGCGCCATCCGTCTGGTAGAGCCTGATGCGGAGACCTGGGCCACGAACGCGGGAAGCCCGATGATCGCCAAGGTGGGCAAGGGCATCCTCCGCACTGGCACCGAACATCCGTTCCAGGGGGTGAGGCTTTGAGCGGTATCGCAAAGAAGATGGACACCAAACTGCCGGAACGGTTCAAGCCAGTCATCGATTATCAATCATGCCGCACCTGCAAGCGCTGTGTGAACGAGTGCTCCTTCCAAGCTCTAGATTTCCGCGACAACCGCGTTGTGCCTATCGGAGGGTGCGTGGCCTGCGGGCGCTGCCTGGCGGTTTGCCCGGTCAGCTGTATCGAGATCCGCACCGTGCCATCCCAGTTCCCGCCCCACGGCAACTGGACCGAGCGCATGCGCCGGGCCATCTACGCTCAGGCCAACAGTGGCGGCGTGCTGCTCTCCTCCTGCGGCACCGATGTCGAACATCCCGTGATATTTGACGATCTGCTGCTGGACGCGGCCCAGGTCACCAACCCGTCCATCGACCCGTTGAGGGAACCGGTGGAGACCGTGACCTTGCTCGGAGGAAGGCCAGGTAGGCTCCAGGTGAGCGAGGGGGAAATGCTGCGCATGAAAGGGTGCGGAAATCCCCTGGTCGTCATGGACATGCCCCTCATGATAGGGCATGTCTCACTTGGCTCGGTCTCATACAATACCCAGAAGGCTTTCTTCATGGCGGCGAAGGAGCTCAACATCGTCGCCGGCAGCGGTGAGGGCGGTCTGCACCATGACTTCTATCAGTATGCGGACCACATCTGCGCCGAGGTGGCGTCCGGCCGCTTCGGGGTCGACCCACAGTACCTCAAGGGCATGGCGGCGGTCGAGATAAAGATCGGCCAGGGCGCCAAGCCCGGACATGGTGGGCACCTGCCGGGAGAGAAGGTTACTCCGCTCATCTCCGAGACTCGCATGATCCCGGTCGGAACTGACGCGCTTTCGCCCTATCCTCACCATGACATCTACAGCATAGAGGACTTGGCTCAGTTGATCTCCGTCCTCAAGGAGTCGGTGGAGTACTCCATGCCGGTCGGCGTAAAGATCGCGGCCGTGCACAACATCGCGGCCATTGCCTCTGGGGTGGTTCGGGCCGGGGCGGATTTCATCACGATCGATGGTTTCAAAGGAGGCACTGGTTCGTCCATGCGAGTCATACGCGACCATGCCGGGATGCCGGTGGAGGTGGCGGTGGCGGTGGTGGACAAGCGCCTCACCGAAGAGGGATTGCGCAACCGCGTCACCGTCTGTGCTGGCGGCGGCATCCGCTGCAGCGCCGACATGATAAAGGTCCTGGCCCTCGGGGCCGATGTGGCCATGGTCTCTACCGCGGCCATGGTGGCGGTGGGCTGCCGGGTGTGCCAACAGTGCCACCGGGGCCTCTGTTCCTGGGGCATCGCCACCCAGCGCGAGGACCTGGTACAGCGTTTGGACCCGGAGGTGGGAGCGGCGCGCATAGTGCACCTGTTCAACGCCTGGAACGAGGAACTGAGGGAGGTACTGGGCGCGATGGGCATCGACTCGGTGGAAAGCCTGGTCGGCAATAGGGACCGGCTCCGCTACCAAGGCCCCAACCCCAAGATCGCTGAGATAATGGGCGTAAAACATGTTGGCGAGGGGTGGGGCTGATGCAGGGACATGGATTCACCGCACACGAGTGCGATTGTGGCCAAGGCTGCACCTCTTTTGAGGGTGGCACATTCTCGATCGACGCCGGGGTCGATGGCGTGCCCATGCACTACCGTGAGCTGAACTGCGTCATCCGCCAGGCCATCGAGCGAAACGTCGACCGCATAATGCTGCGCAACGTCACTGGGCAGCGCTACATTGCCGCCACAGCTTCAAAGAAGGACCTGTACATAGGTATCCACGGCACGCCAGGCAATAATCTTGGCGCCTTCCTGGACGGGCCCACCTTGGAAGTCTTCGGTAACGCTCAGGACATGACCGGGAATACCATGAATTCCGGCAAGATTGTGGTCCATGGAAATGCATGGGACGTCACCGGGCTCTCCGCCCGCGGCGGCAAGATGTTCATAAAAGGCAGTTCCGGATACCGTGTGGGCATCCATATGAAGGAGTACGGACAACGATGGCCCAGCTTGGTCATTGGGGGGACCGCCAAGGATTACCTGGGTGAGTACATGGCGGGCGGCACCATAGTGGTGCTCGGCATCGGGAGCAAGACGCCGTCGCCCGTCGGGGTGAGCCTGGGTGCTGGTATCCATGGAGGCAAGATGTTCATTCGCGGCAAGGTCGGCCAGGAGCAGTTGGGACCGGGGGCGGGCATAGCCGAGATGAGCGCGGAGGACGAAAAGGAGCTCGAGGGTTTGCTGGGCGAGTTCGTTTCCTATTTCGGGCCGGTGTTGGAGAGGGGGTTCTCGTGCTTCACCAAGGTGGCACCATTGTCCTCCCGCCCTTTCAGCGGCAAATACGACAAGACCAACCTCTGATCACATCATGGGCTGGCTGGCCACTGATTCCAAAACGATGCGGACCTCGATGTCCTCCAACCCCATGGGCGCGATCTCTCGGTACACCATATCCTCCAGGCTGCGGTTGTCCCGTGAGTTCAATCGGAGGAGCACACGCCGATCGCCGGTCACCTGCAAGACCTCCCGCACCCCTTCCACCTGCTTCATCTTGCGCAGGTCCTCCACCCCCTTACCCTTAGCCAGTCTGGCCAGGACGATGGCGTCGGAGGTTATGCCCATATTCTCCAGGTTGACGATGGCGTAATAGCCGAGGATAACCTTGTCATCCTCGAGACGGCGGATGCGGTCGCGCACGGTGGAGGGGGAGCGGCGAAGCTTGTTAGCTATGTCGTTATAGGTCATCTTTCCGTCCGCCATCAGGAGCTTGATGATGCGACGGTTCATAGGGTCCACATTGACCAAGGCAACCTCCCCCTTACCTTATCCGCTCTATTGACGGGTTCTCCTTAATTAATTTGCTATGATGACGATGTGATCGAACGAAGCAATTCGCTGGCTAAAAGTGGGTTCCTATCTGGCCGGTCATTTGTTGAGATAATGGTCGGGCACCTCTGGCTTAGGGGCAAGGGTGCTACTGCGGTGTTCCAGGACCTTCAATTGCATGAATGCGTAGACCTTGCTCAACGCCTCCTCCAGGTCCTTCTTCATCTGAGCGGGCGGAGCCATGATGCGTGCGTTCAGGACCAGTCTTCCCAGGCAGTCCGAGTACCTCCCGCCTTTGATCCCATCCACCTGGACCGAGTCGTGCACCAGGCTCATCTTCAAAGAAGCCTGTTCCGAGGTATAGATGAGCTTCACATGGCCTATGGCCGAGGGGTCGTAGCGATCGGAGACCTCCTTCATGATGGACTTGGAAAGGTCGTAGACGTCTAGATGGGGTTTGGCCTCGAGAGCGCTCACCCCGCTGTACCAACCCATGGTGGCCTTCTCAGTGTTGAAGAGCCTCTGGTCCGCGCCTGATGCGGCCTTGTGCGATACCTCATCGGATAGGATCAACTCTACCAGTTCCTCTAGGTTCGAACCGCTCCGAGCGCTGCACGCAATGGTCCTCGAGTCGGGAACCTCCTGCGCCAACCTGTCGGCGACGAGCGCCATAGCCTTCTGGTCAAGCAGGTCCGCCTTGGAAATTACGGTCACCTCGGCCTCATGCACTTGGTGGGCGGGGATCAGCTTCCCCCCTCCCAGTCCGAAGCCGGAACTGGGGGCCAGCAGTTCCATGGCATGGGTGCCGTCGACCACCACGATGAGCGGTGCCACCTCGAACTCTTCGGGGTACATGTCCCGCAAAGGGATGACCACCGTGGCCATGATATTGGTCGATGTCCCGATCGGCTCGGCGATGATTATGTCGGGCCGTTCCATCTGGACCAGGCTGCGGGCGCTCTTGACGAACTCGTCGAAATGGGAGCAGAAGCAACCGCCCAGCACCTCCCGGACATCGATGCCAGCACTTTTCATGAACTCGGTGTCCACCAATGCGTCGCCCTGATCGTTGGTGATTATGGCGACCGAACGGCCATGCTTGTCCCGCAACCTTCGGGCCAGCGCTGCCGCCAAAGTGCTCTTGCCCGCACCTAGATACCCTCCAAGGATGACGAACCTGGTCTTAGACCCTGATGTCGCGGTCACGCGCCCGGATTCCCTTAACGCCTATTTACACCTGCTGTCTAATGCCCATCAGCGTATCTGGATGACGCGTTTCTTGAAGGCACATCCATCGCATGGTATCTCGATGGAGCACATGTTACCCTCTGGAATGCCCCGCAACGAGCAGATGATGGCCTGCTCCACCGTCCGCATGGGCATCTTCCGTGAGTTGGCTATGAGGATCGCCTGCTCGGTCTCGGTGAGGCCGTTCTTACAACACCCCTGGTTGGTAGTGGATTCCACGCAGCGTCGCGCCTCAGCGGGCGAACATTGGTCACAACGGGTGCCCACCTTATACAAAGGCCCGAAGAGATTGGCCATTGGATCAACGATGAAGATCGCGTTGTCCTTCCCCAAGGTTATGAAGATGGTGTCGGGGTAGGCCGGTCCGATCAGTTCCATCCGGGTGCCGCGAACCTTCTGCTCCTCCACCACCTGCCAGAAGTCATGCAGGTGGTTGTTCAACTGGTACACGAGCTGGTGATAGCCAACGTTGAGATGGTCGGCAAGATGCTGCTTCGTGATCGGTTCGTTATTGCACATGACGTAGAGCGAGCGCAGGATGTCCTTGCGCAGCGGGTGGTTCACGATGGACGTGTACACCTCAGGGTCGATGTACTGAATTTCGATGCGGCAGTTGTTCTTCAACGCCGTAGACTTGGACTATGATTATTTAAGTTTAGAGTAACAATTTTAAAGATGTAGAAAAGTTCGTCAATCGTCGAATAGGTTTCAGGTCATGCGATGGGTGGGATCGGGTCGGGATGGGGAGAAGCACTCGTCCTCGAAACCCTCCAAAGAGAGGGAGCTCTCCTCCAATGCCTTTTGCACACTATTCCTGACCACCGTCTGGAGGACCTCCGGCGAGGAGACTATGCGGGCGTTCACGATCATGGTCACGTTCCCCTCGGAATATCTCGAGCCTTTCACAGAATCGACGGTGATGCTGCGCAGCACCGCGCTGATCTTCACCGCGTTGCTCTCCGAAGAAAGCATTACCTTGGCGTGGGCGATGTCGTCCGGTTGGAATTGGGCGGCAATGCCCCGCAGCACCCTGGTCGCCAGATCGTAGGAGTCCGCTCTGTGTGCATGGAATCGATAGATGCCGTTATACCAGCCCAGCTCGGCCTCTGCCTGGGCATAGATGTCGTAATCGACCTGGACGGGTGTCCTTGCGCTGACCCTATCGGAGCTGATGACCTGAAGTATGTGGTCCAAACCCCGCCCGGTCATGGAGGAATGGGGCACCACCTCCGCCGTTGAGTTGATCTCCCCTATGATGTCTCGAACCTGCTCCAGTTACTCGCCAGTGACCTTGTCCATCTTGGAGAGCACAATGAGCTCCCCTTCCTGGATCTGGTGGCGGCGCAGGTAATCTCCTATGCTGTCTGAATCGAAACCCGCCTCTATGGCGCGCTCTGCGTCCACCAGGATGATGAGCGGGGCCACGGTGAACTCCCGAGGATAAAGGACCTTCAGAGGGGCGACGACGGTGGCCAGAAGATCGGTGCAAGAGCCGACCGGTTCGGCTAAGATGTAATCGGGGGAGTGGCGCCCCACCAATGAGCGGGCGGAGAACATGAAGTCGTCGAAGCGGCAGCAGAAGCAGCCTCTCTGCACCTCGGCCACCTGCATCCCTTGCGCCGCGCAATACTGAGTGTCCACCAATGCCTCGCCTTGGTCATTGGTGATGAGGGCGACGTTCTTTCCTTCCTGATGAAGGGCTTTAGCGATGCGGTTGATTACCGTGGTCTTACCCGCACCTAAGAACCCCCCGATGATGACTATTCTTGTGCCCATGATGTTCCACCCCGGGGGCGGGAACCGCCTGAGAGGATAAATGCTTATTGCAGGGCATTAGAAATGCAATGCAGCCAGCAGGTCTCGTGCCCAGGCACGGGAGGCTTCCTCCGCCCCGATGGACAAAGGTCCCTTGATACCGATGACCTCCACCCGAAGGACCGTCTCATGGACCTTGAACCCCCTCGATGCCAACAGTTCCCTCAACCGAATGGCCGCCCCGTTCTCGGTCCATCTCATCACCTTGGCCCGGCCCCCCTGGTCCTGAGGGAGTTCCAAAATGGTATCGTACACGGCCATCGGTCGGTCCTTCCAGACCTCATGGTCGATCTTCTTGGCGAACCTTGCCGCTCGCCTCGACATTTTGCCCATCCGGGTAGGCGACCCGAGCAGCAGCACGTCTCCCTCGACCCCCCATGGCTTTGTCATTTTCAGGTCGACGAGCTCCGTCTCATGCCCGTGCTTGATCAGCTCGGATGCCACATACTCCGCCACCTTGCGGGTGTTTCCATATATGGTATCGAAGGCAATTATGAAACGCATCTCTGATCTCATTGGCATAGGGTAGTCCGGTAGATATTCGTTTTCGGACCTTTCCCAAGCGAAACATTGATTGTCCATGCGCTCAGATATTCGGTTCATGACCGAGGAGGCGCCGTTTGAGGTAGTGGCGATATTTGATGACATCGAGGTCCGTCGTTATCCACCTATACTGGTCGCCACAGTGGAAGGGATGGGCGAGAACCAGGCGTTCGGCTATCTGTTCCGATACATCTCGGGTAAGAACGAGGGTGGCGATAAGATGGCCATGACCGTGCCTGTGATCTCAAACCAATCTCGCGGAAAGCGCCTGGCCATGACGGTCCCGGTCATATCCGATGAGCGGAGGATGTCCTTCGTCTTGCCGAAGGAATATAAGTTGAGCGACCTGCCCCGACCGTTGGAATCGAAGGTGCGCATCGATGAGGTGGCTGAAAGGGTCTTGGCTGTGCTCCGGTTCCGCGGTTACGCCCGAGAGAAGGCTGTGGAGGAGAAGAAGAAGGCACTGATGGATGCTGTGAAGCATCACGGATTGAAGGCCATCGGCGAGACCTTCGAGATGTACTACAACGGACCTGGTACTCCTGGGTTCATGAGGCGCAACGAGGTGGCGGTGGAGGTCGAAGCCCCCAATCCCGCCTGAACCCCGTTTAAAGTTTTTTGAACTCGTCGACCGCCTCACCGATGCTCTGATAGATGTTATCTCCGATCAACTCGGATATCCCAGCGTTGTCGAAGACGGTTTTGACCGGGCCCAATACCCCAACGAACCACAGCTGGAGACCATTCTTCTGTATCTCTATGGCAAGACGCTTCAACCCATCGCTTGCGGTGACGTCCATCGAGCTTGACAGGCTTAGGTCCAGAAGGACTACCTTGGCATCAATGTTCCACGATAATAGGTAACGGATCTCGTCCAGGACCATGTCGATATTGACGAAATAGAGGCTGCCTTCCGGCCTTAGTATCAATAATCCCTTCTCTTCGATAACATCGGGGTTCCTCTGCTTGGAGTACCAACCCCTCCTTCCCTCCAGCCTTCCGAGGATGGCCACCTCGGGCTTGGAACTGCGCAACATGAGTAGGACTATCGAGATGATCACGGCGATCACCAGCCCTGCCAGTATATTCAGCATTATCACCCCGAAGATGGCGATCACCGAAAGGAAGAAATCCGTCGGGTTGATGTGGAAGAACCGAGCCTGCTCCTTTACGTCCAGCACCGATCGAACCGCCAGTAGGATGATGATGCCTAATACGCAAAGGGGCAGGTAGTAGAACAGCGGTGTGAGGAAGAGAAGGGTGAGCACCAGTATCCCGGCCGCCACCAATGACGACACCTGGGATTGCGCCCCCGCGCCCTCGTTGACCGCTGAGACGCTAGTGCTGCCACCAGAGGGGATGCCGCTGAACAATCCCCCGATGAAGTTGGTGGAGCCGACCGCGATGAACTCTTGGTCCTTGTCCACATCGTAGCCTTTGCGCTCCCCAGCCGACTTACCGATGGCCAATGTTTGCATATAACCGATGAAGCCCACCCCGATGGCCGCCGGAATGATCGAGGCCATAGCTGTGGACGAGACTTGGGGGATTCCAGGCATGGGCAGGCCACTGGGTATGGCGCCGACATAACTGATGTCGACATCGAAAAAACTCACCATGACCCAGGTGGCCACTATCCCAAAGACCAGAGCGACCAAAAGACCGGGTATCCTCTTGTCCTTCCTTTCCACCAAAACGATGATGGCCAGGGATGCGAGCGCCAGCCCGAGGGCGGCATAATTGGTCTGGTCCAAGTTCTGAATTACATAGTAGATCTGTTGGAAGAAATTGCCCTCCCCTTTGGGTATGCCTATGACCTTGGGGAGATTGCTGGCCACGATGGTCAGGCCTATCCCGAACAAGAAGCCCTTCAATATGGGCTTGGAGATGAAATTGGAAATGAAACCGAGACGCAGGACACCGGCGGCGAGACAGGAGATCCCGGCCAGGAACGCGATCATGAAGATAAGTTGGTTATAATCCTCCGTCCCGACCACAGCGATCGATACCGCGGTCGCCGCTGCCATGGCGGACAATGCCGAGGGCGTCTCACCGATGACGTGCTTGGCCGACCCGGTCATAGCATAGAGCAATGCAGCAAAAAGTCCAGCATAAAGCCCATGCGCTGGTGGGACGCCAGCGATACTGGCGCACGCCATCGTGTCTGGGATGATCAAGCAGGCGATGGTTATCCCGGCGATGGCGTCCGTCTTTAAAAATTTCTTTTCGTACTTCGGACCCCAATCCAGGATGGGCAGGAAATCCTGGACCCGGTTCCTTTTCTTCCTCCCCCCCACGGAAACGTCGTGGCCGACCTGCTTGGCGGTCACCTGGACCACGTCCTTGATGAGCGCCGCGTCCTTGACCACGGTTTGCGCCATTCTCACAGATCCGTCCTTAGCTCCGGACAGTTGTTCGACCAGGTCGGGTTTCCGCCCTTCCTCCTTGGTTTGCGATGCCTCGTCCCCTAGGCTTTCCTTCCCACCTTCCTGAGACAACCTTCCTCAACCCCGATCGATGGACGCTACCGGGCAGTATGTTGATGGCAAACAAATAATTGCTGGTAGCCATCCTCTGTGCCCGAACGGGAGAGGAACAAATCACAAAATGATGTGCTGAGGAGTTAAGAATGATAAACCAGCAAGGCGATCGCGTTATCATGAAAAAGAAAGTCATTGACAAGGGTATGCCTCCACTGGTGCTCCCCACTTGCCTTTTGGGATCTGTTAATGAAGGGAGGGCGAACTTCTGCACCGTGGCCTGGTTCACCATGATCGACGATGAGCCGCCCACCATTGGGCTGGTGTTAGGTAAGAAGCGCTTCACCAAGGATGGTATAGTTGCCAACAAGACCTTCAGTGTCAACATACCGACAGTGGAGCAGGTCAAGGTGACCGATTATTGTGGCATCCGCTCGGGGTACAAGGTGGACAAGTCCTCGCTCTTCACCATCCACTATGGAAGTGTGGAACATGCACCATTGATCGAGGAATGCCCCATTAGCATCGGCTGCTCCCTGTCACAAGTGCTGGAGTTCCCCGGGGTGGACATGATCATCGGAACGGTGGAGGAGGTCCTTGTGGATGAGGCGTGTCTGATCGAGGGAAAAGTAGACCAAAGGAGGGTCAAACCCCTGCTATACGCCATGCCTGGTGGTCCATATGTCGGGATGGGGGAAGAGGTCGCCAAGGCCTTCAGCATAGGGAAGTCCTTAAAGAAAAAATGAGGGGGTTCTCCCCCTCCCTTCTGAGTTTGGTCCTTTCAGATAAAGATCATTTCTTGATCATTCCCAGCACGGTCTTGTGGTCGAAAACCGGGAATACCCTTCCTGTGCAGAACATCAATGGAGCGGCCATCTCTGGTTCCATCATGCATTTCATCAGTATGTCCATGCTAGGGGTGTCATAAAGAACATAGACCGTATGTGCTGGATGATCATCCCAACTTCCGATGAACTTTATCCCGTGTTTAGCACAAATCGATTCCGCTTTCTCGTACCAATTCACAGTGATGGCACGGAATTTGCTTTCATGGGTCGGGCACAATTCAGCTGGATGCGTTGTCACCTGCATTACTAACAATAAACCACCATTATTTGATTTGACAAAGAGGGTAAATATGTTTTCATTTTTTTAATAATGTTAAAATAACTCAAATATTAAATATCATTCATTAATCAATAATCAAGAGCCGTGAATTGCCCATTGACCAATGGCATTACATGAGGTTCTCAGGATTAAGTCCGAGCAGCTCTTTGATTACGAACCTGCCATCCTTTCTGACCAGCACATCGTCGAAATAGATCTCGCCGCCCCCCCATTCGGGCGTTTGGATGAGCACCATGTCCCAATGGACCGTGGACCGGTTACCATTGTAGGCATCGTTGTACGAATTCCCTGGAGTGAAATGGATCGAACCGGTGATCTTCTCGTCGAAGAGCGTGTCCAGCATAGCCTTCGTTACATAAGGATTGACACCGATGGCGAACTCACCTATGTATCTGGCCCCGTCATCCGTGTCCAAAATGGCGTTCAATGCCTTAGTGTTGGAGGAGATGGCCTCGACGATCTTGCCGTCCTTGAACTTGAGAAGAATGTTCTCGAACACCTTTCCCTGATAAAGGGTCTTCGCATTGTACTGGATCGTCCCGTTCACCGAGTCCTTGACCGGAGCGGTGTAGACCTCGCCATCGGGTATGTTGAGCGCGCCGTCACACTTGATGATGGGGATGCCCTTGATGGAGAACCGGAGGTCGGTCCCAGGACCGACCAATCTCACCTTGTCGGTCCTCTGCATCAACGAGACCAGCGGGTCCATGGCCTTGGACATAAGATCATAATCGAGGGTGCAGGTCTTGAAATAGAAATCCTCGAAGCCCTCTGTTGACATCTCGGCCTGTTGGGCCATGGCCGAGGTGGGCCAACGTAGCACCACCCAGCGGGTGTCCGAGATGCGCCTGTTGGTGTGCACCGGACCCCACCAATGTTGGTTGTATAGCTTCATCTTCTCCGCCGGGACGTCTGAGGTCTCGGTTATGTTGTGCGACCCCCTCATCCCGATGTAGGCCTGTGACCGCTTCATCTTCTCCAGCTCGATCTCGCCAGTGAGCCGCATGGTCGCCTCGTCCGCGCCCATAAAGAACTTGCGCATTATCTTGGCGGAGCGCAACGAGACCTGAGGGGTGGCCCCCACCTCGTAGATCTTTTCGATGAGGACCTCGACCATCTCCGAAGGCATATCGAAGGTCTCAACGTAGACGACCTCACCCTTCTTCAGCTTCAAGGAGTGATCCACCAGAACGTCGGCCAACTTGCGCATCCGCGGGTCGTACATAATAAGAGTTTCGAAGACATCATACGATATTAATAATTGGCCATAAAACTGAGGTTCTTGGATATCATTAATATTTCAATTCTTCATTAACTAATGAAAGAGGGGGGGAGAAGCGATTGGAAAGTCCGGCAGAGCCATCAGAGAACGTGATGAAGAGCCTGCCTTACTACAAACTCCTCATCCTGTCCGCCATCGTCGGTATGATTGCGGCACTCATGGTGGCCACATTCTTCTGGATCATGAACCACGGTCAGGACCTGCTTTGGGTCGAACTCCCCAAGGCATTGGGCCAAGGGGACTACGAGAGCTCTCCATTGCTAATCGTGTCTCTTTGCCTGGTCGGAGGTCTGTTTGTCGGTCTAATCACACATTTCTCGAAGGTTAAACCGGTCATACTCCAAGAGGAATTGAAGGAGTTCGATGCTGATGGAAGGATCTCGCCGAAAAACGGCATCGTCGGGATGATAAGGGGATTGGTGGCATTGATCTTCGGAGGGTCCATCGGTCCGGAGGGCCCGTTGGTGGGAGGGACCGCAGGATTGGGGACCTGGCTGATGGAAAGGAGTAAGGCCCCGAAGCAGGCGGTATCCGTCGCGACCTACGCAGGCATAAGCGGCATGTTCGGTGCGTTCCTGGGCTCGCCCTTCGCCTCCTCCGTTTTCACAATCGAGATGGCGATGAACAACAAGAAGAACATCGGTTGGTTGATCATCATCCCAGGAATAGTGGCCTCCACAGCAGCATACGCGGTCTACTATACCTTAACCGGATTCGTGTTCGGGAGCGAATATACCTTCCCCCCTTATGAGGGCCTGGAGAACATACAGTTGCTCTACGCCATAATCCTGGGCATTTTGGGTGGCGCTGTCGGCATATTCACGATCTTCCTCTACAGGCAAATGAAAAAGGTGGCTGAGCCTTGGACGTCAAAACCGATTCCCCTGGCCCTTTTGGCCGGTCTCATCCTTGGGTTGGTGGGGGTTGTCTTTCCCCTAGCCCTTTTCGATGGCGCCGCCGAGATCCAAACCTTGATCAATGACGCCGTGGAACTGGGGATCCTCATGTTGCTGGCCCTGGCCTTGGCGAAGATAATCCTTCTCTGCGTTTGCTTGAGCATGGGATGGACCGGGGGGTACATCTTCCCGTCCTTCTTCATCGGCGCCTCGGTCGGGCTGGCGGTGCACCTCGCCTTCCCATTCATCCCAGAGGTGGTCTGCATGGTCTGCTTGATCTCCGGGGTGGCAGTGGCGCTATTGCGCTCTCCGATCGCCTTGGCATTGATCGTTGCCTTGATGTTCCAACTGTCGCTGACCCCAGTCATCGCCATCGCCATCGTCTCCAGCTTCATACTTACCTTGGGGACCAGCATGGTAGTTGAAAGGGAAGGGATCGGTCCCGGATATGGTCTCCTCGGTGACCGGCGGAAATAATGAAGAGACTTAATTCCTCAGGGCCAATCCGATTATCCTGGCCTTTCGGTCTCAGGGCAAAGGTCCAGAACCGGGATCATGTTGACCATAACTGCATCTGAATCCTTTCGATCGTACCTGCGGAACACTTTTGAGAGGAACTTGAAAGCCTTCCTCTGGGCCTTGATCACCAACACCAGGCCGAAAACGGCCGGGGAGGTGAGGAGGCACGCCCCTCCCAAAGGACACCCCCCACACGCGAGCCCGCATGGTCCTGCAGCTAGGAACGTCAGAGGAGCTGTCGATACCGCCAGCGCGAATATCCAGGCGTTCTCAATCCTTTGTTTTGTCATCTCGAACATTGGTTCTCCCCCATTTGTAACTGTATGCGGTCCCAACGCAGGACTTGGTGCATTCCCTGCATCCTATGCACAGGGCCGGCTCCACCTTGTGGTCGTCACCGATGGCCCAGACCGGACATTTGGTCTGGCAGCGCTTGCACTTGACACACTTCTCTATGGCGAACTCCATGTGGTACAGACCGACCTTGGTGCCAACCTTATGTGCTAATCCGGACAAGGCCCCCAGTGGGCAGAAGAAAAGACACCAGCCCCTTCCCCCCACCATCATAATTCCACCGATGACCAGCCATGATATGATCGCCAGAATCAGTCCGGCGTTCATCGGTTGTTCGATGGCGATGCCGCCCGTGAAGAGCAAGGACGAGCCCGTCTCAAGAAGATAGGAGGCACAATATCGGCACGTCACCCCTCCGTACTGATAGGCGATGGCCTGCTGGCCGATGGCTATAGCCACGACGATGAACCCGACGAAGAAACCGTAACGCAGGCTTGCTGTTACCCGAGGTTCCCTCACTCTCATGCGTGCGTTGTCGGGCAACGGGGTGGATCGGCTGATGGCCTCGCTCATTCCACCGACCGGGCATATCCAGCCACAGAAGATCGGACCGAAGAGGAAGGCGACGAAGATGATGAAGAGAATGATGATGGTGGCGATGTAAAGGTCCACCAGCAATGGACCGGGTCCGGTGATCCAGGCCAGAGGTACGCGGTAGCATATGCTGTGAATATCCGCCGGGATGTCGCTGCCGGCAAGGGCGTTGAAGGCCTGGAACAGGAAGGCGAAGGGTGCGACGAGGAGGAAGAAACCCGCTGTCATGCTCAGGTAGCGCCACTTGTTCCGCTTCAGCGTCCTTTGTCTGGATTTCCAGGTCATTTCTTCACCTTCGGTCCCTTCCCCAGCCTGTAAACGATGCCGATAGCGACCACGATCACCAGGACCTGCGCCACCATCAGGTCCACGCCAGTTAGGTCAAAGCTCTCACCGCTGGAGGCTTGGTTGTCCACCTCCACCCTGACGCTGTCGTTAGGTGTCCTCCCTACCTCGGTGACAGCGGTGGCGTTCAGGTAGTGCGCTCCATTGGCATAGGCCGTCGTGTCCAACATCCAGAGGTAGGGCGCGGCCGTTAGGGTGGATACGTTCTGGCCATCGATCATCAGGGTGACGCTCACCACCTTCTCCTCCCCAGTGGCAGTAACCAGGACCTCCACCGTTCCCGATAACGTCCCGGGGGCCACCTCCAACCTTATGCTGGCAAGGTCGTTGGAGATTGCGACCGAGACCTCGGCCGACCCGTTCCGTCCCAAGGAATCCTGGCCGATGGCAGTGAGGAGGTAGATGCCATTATTGAAGCGGATGCTGTTGAATGTGTAGTTCGATGTACCGGGAGGCAGCTCTGCCAATAGTTCGCCCCCCAAAAAGAGCCGGGTCCAGTTCAGCGGACGGCCGCTCACCGTCCTCAGCTCCACGTTGACAGTCCCATTGAGCGTTGCTCCCTGTACAGGACCGAGGATGGTCACCTCGGGCGGCCCGTTGAGAACGGTGACGTTGATGAACGCCGATGATACATTGCCGTTGCCATCCGTGGCAATGAGCTCCAGACGATGGTTCCCATCAGCGACCAGGGTGGTGTCCCAGTTCCAGGCATATGGCGGCGAGCCAATGGCGGTCTGCGTGACGCCGTCGATGCGCAGCTCCACGCTCGGCGGGCCGGTGGATGAGGTGGCGTTGGCAGTGATGGTCGTGCCACCTGCGATGACGCTACCATCCGTTGGGGAAATGAAACGCACCGAGGGGAGGGAATTATCCACCACCATTGATATCTGGGCATAGCCATTGAGACCATTGCTGTCCGTGGCGGTGACGTTCAATGTGTGGGCGCCATCGTTGAGCAGGTAAGTGTTCAGTGACCAGGCATAGGATGGTGAACTTAGGGCTCCTTGAGAAGTACCGTCAATTCGGAGCGTTACGGATACGATGGAACTTCCGGCCAACGGAGTTGCGTCGACGGTCACCTGGGTATAGCCGGACACCGTCGATTGTGCCGCCGGTGTGGTTATCACCACCTGCGGGGGCTGAGGGACATTGGAGAATACGACCGATATCTGGTCATAACCCTTCCTCGACCCGCCATCAGTGGCTGTGACGTTGAGGGTGTGGGGCCCATTTGCATAGCTTAGAGTTGCGACCGTCCATTCATATGGAGCCGTGGTAACGGTGCCGATCAAAGCGCCATCCAATCTAAGCTCGGCCGCGGTTATCATCTGTCCAGTATCTGGGGTGACGGTGGCCGCGACCGATGTCGTCCCACTGAGGGTGGCACCGTTGGCCGGCGATGTTATGGTGATGATAGGAGCCTTAGGCTGGGGCTGGGATACCGAAATGGTAAGTCCGGTCGATAACAGCTTGACATAGGCCTTGTTGCCATGGAATATCTTGGCGAATAGCGTGTATGTCCCTGGTGAGGAGGGTGCCTTCATCGTCCAGGTGTCGGTGAGGCTGCCGCTGTAGCTCTTCTCCACATAGTTGAACTTGGACCCGGATGGGTCGGAGACGATGGTCCAGTTGTTATCTTGTGGTCGGGTCCCAGAGCTCCCGGAGGTCTTCGATAGCAATGCTACCCCCATCTGATTCCCGGTGGAACCCCCGGTCACCGAAACGGAGACCGTTATCTGCTCCCCCGGGGCGGGGTTCGTGTTCGAGGCGGACATGCTGATGGTTGCGCTACTTTGAGCGCTGTGGAAGCTGCAGTCGTTAGCCTGGAGGTTGCGGTCCCCCACCCCTCCTGGGGAGCTGTAGACGGGCATGGCCACCCCTAGGATGATGATGGAAATCACCACCATGACCAATAGCCAGGACCAAGAACGCGACCCCGATGCACCCCGCCCGAACATGTCCTGACTGATATGTCCCTTGGGTATAGATAAACCAATTCAGTCCGGTGCCATCCAGGTATCGCTTTTTCTATTG
>JACXTP010000097.1 GCA_016919625.1 Methanomassiliicoccaceae archaeon | reverse complement strand
TGGCCTGGTCGTTCCTTTGGACCTTCGTCATCAGCGCCGTGATATCCCTGCTCGCCGCCTTAGTGGTGGCTTTCTACCTGAGCGAGACCTATGTGCCCAAACCGAGGGAGAAAGGACCGGGCCTGCTGAAGAGCATCGGTTCCGTGAACAAGCTATTCCTGGTCTTCTGCTTCGTGCTCATGCCCATGTTCATCATGTCAGGCCAGTTCGGGGTGATCTACGTGGTCTTCGCCAACGAGAGGGTGGGCATCGACACCGTCACCATCGGGGCGATCTTCGCCTTGAACGGCCTGATGGTGGTGCTGCTGCAGTTCCCAATCGCACGCTGGCTGGAGGGGCGTAACTACTATCTGGCCATGGCCGGCGGATCGCTGCTCTACGCGGTCGGCTACCTGGCCATAGCCCCCGTCTCCGACGGTCTGGGCCTGGCCCTTACCATGGTCATCATCACCTTCGGGGAGATGGTGGTGGTCCCGGTCGCCACCAACCTCACGGTAGAGATGTCACCGGATGACCAACGGGGCAAGTACCTGGGCATCTTCGGCCTGTTCGCCTCGGTGGGCTGGTTCGCCTCCTCGCTGGTGGGTGGCATCATGTATGACAACATCTCCTCGGGCTGGGTGCTCTGGGGGGTCGTGGCCTTCCTCGGAGTGGTGACAGCAGTGGGCCTGCTGCCATTGGCCTTGCGGGCCAAGCGGTTGGCGGCAAAGAATTAAGTGGGAGCGGGGCCAGTTAAGAACAGATGCGTATCATCGGCGTCATGACCGAGGACTTCCAGTTCTACTATCGCTTGATCCGCAGGCTCAAAGAGAGGGACGAGCCGTTCGTGTCGCTGGGATTCGAGGACGCCCTGCCTTACAACATCGGGGCCATCATCACCACCCCTGACGAGGTGGCCCGCGCGCCCTCGGTCCTGGTGGTCGCAGCCGAGGACCCGGAGGTGGCCATCAACCAGGCCAAGGTGATGATGCAAGGGAGAAGTTGCAAGTTATTGGTGGTGGGCATCGACCCAGGACGGACCACGGGCATCGCGGTGGTGGGCAACGGAAAGGTGCTTTTGACCGACACGGTGGGCTGGCCGGAAAAGGCGGTGGAGGCAGTGGAGCGGATGATCGCCGGTCTGGAATATGAGGAACTGCTGGTGCGGATCGGGCACGGCGACCGCACGGTGCGCAACCGCATCATCCAGTCGCTGTGGGGCTTGGCGGACCGAGTGGAGATAGTGGACGAGACGAACACCACCCGACGTACCCTGGTCCCCGACATCGATGCCGCCATCCTCATATCCCGGACCATGGGGGAGGAGCTGGAATCCGCTCCCGCCGTCGACCCTACGCCCGGAGAGGTACGGGAGGTGAAGAGACAGTCCCGGCTGGCAAGCGACGGCTCCTTCACCATAACCACCGAGCTGGCAAGGCGAGTGGCCAAGGGCGAGCTGACCATGGACGAGGCCCTGGCCTGGCACGCCTCTCGGAAGGACCGCCTTAATAAGTGATGCCAGAGACTAGAACGCCACCCGTGTGAATGCCGGCACCTTGGCCAGGACCATCCCCTCAATGATCATCGGGTTGATCTTCTGTGCTACTGCCAGAGCCAGCTGCAGCTTGGCATCGTTATCGGCATAGAGCGTCAGGATCTTTTCCCCGGCATCGACCTTGTGGCCCACCTTTTTGTGGATCTCCAGTCCCGCTCCCTTGTCCCGGGGCGAACCCGCTGCCCTAGCCACCTTCACTATGTCCCTGTTCTTCACCTTATTGACATAGCCAGATTTGGTCGCCAGGACATCTACGGAATACTTCCCCACCGGGATGTCATCGGCCTTGATGTCCGCGTTCCCGCCTTGAGCGGCCACGATCTCACGGAACTTGGCCAGGGCCTTTCCGTTCTCCAGCAGCTCCCTGGCCCTGACCTCCCCATGATTGTAGCCTTGGCCCATGTCGAAGAGCATGCCAGCCAATGCCACCGATTTCTCGATGACGCTGTTGGGTTCCTTCGCACCTTCCAATATGGATATGGCCTCTCGGGCCTCCAGGGCCGCCCCTATGGCCCGGCCCACCGGCTGACCGCCATAGGTGATGGCGCACTCCACCCGGATGCCCAGCATCTCGCCGAGCTCGATGAAGTCCTTGGCAAAGGTCTTGGCCTTCTCCATGTCCGGTACCTTGGTCCCCTCTCCCATCGGTATGTCCATGAGCAGGTAGTCCGCTCCCACGGCCTTCTTCTTCGACATGACCGAAGCAAGGAGCTGGGCATGCGGGTCGATGCCCAACGGGTATTCGGCGCGGATGATGACATCGTCGGCCGGTGCGAGGTTCAGCGAACCTCCCCAGGCCAGTACGCCTCCCACGCTCTCGGTGATGTTCTTCAGCTGCGTGGCGCTCAGGTCCACGTCACAGAAGGTCTCCACGATGTCCGCCGTGCCAGCGGCGCTGCTGATGGCCCGCGAAGAGGTCTTAGGTATCAGATAGCCCCCCGCGGCGATGATCGGTACTATGATAAGGCTCACCTTGTTCCCTGGGCAACCACCGATGCTGTGGTGGTCGAAGATGGGGCCTCGGTCGAACTTGATGACGTCCCCGGTCTCCACCATGGCACGAGTGAGGTCAGCGGTCTCCCGGATGTTCATCCCTCGTATGTGCAGCGAGGTCACGTAAGCGGAGAGCTCCACCGGGGAGAGGATGTGCTGGGCGATGTCCCCCACCAACGTATATATCTCGTCCTTGGATAGTTCCTGACCGTCCATCTTGCGGCGGATGATGTCCACGCTCTCTGGCTTTGATGCCGCCACGACTTCTAACGGCTCCATGTGCTCCGGCCCGAAGTTCTTGAACGTCACCCCCATGAGGCCGATCTCCCCTCTCTGTATGACGGTGTCCGAGGTGTTCACGATGGCCACTGCGCTATTCCCCTCGTGGGTTATGCGCACCCGGTCCATCTCCCTGAGGCCGAGCTCCGCCGCATCATCGTCGTTCAATAGGGCGGTCAGCTCGCCTGTGTCAACGTCCACGTACTTTGCCTTCAGTTTCATACCGAACCCCACCTCTCCAGAGCCATGCGGAGCTCCCGATGGTCCTTGGCGTACTCCTCCGCCGTCAGACCGAGGTAGCCCGCCTCCACCGCTTGGGACATGGCCATGGCCCCGCCCCTCACGCCCAGAGGATGACCGGAAACACCACCGCCAGCCTGGCATTGCAGGTCCTTGCCGGCGATCCTGATGAGGGCAGGGATCATGCCCGGTTGCAGCCCACCCGAGGCCACTGGCATCATCGGTCTGTATGGCACCTCAGGGCTGAGGCACATGTCACGGTACACGAGGTCGTGGGTCGCCTCGCCCTTCATCTTGCCCACTCCGAAGGTGCCTATGTGCAAAGCGTCGCCACCGCACATGCGGGTCAGTTTGGCGAAGACCTTCATGGAGATGCCGTGGTCCTTGTTCCGGGTCATGGCCGCGTGCATGGTACGGTGCACGTGGACCGGCAGCTTGATGGACGGATCCTCGGCCAGAACTTGCACCGCCCCGAAGCCGCAAGTTAGAACATCGACCATGATCTGCGAGGCGCCCAATTCCTGGGCCCGTTCCGCCACCTCCAGGATCTGATGGCCGTTGGTGCTGACGTTGATGGCATGGATCATGATATGGCCGGACTCGCTCCTCACCCGGTCCAGGGCTTCGGCGATGGCCACCACCCGCTCCTCTAGCGGGCAGAACCTCTGGTTGGAGAGCGTCTCGTCATCCTTGCCGTTGGTCAGCCCGCCCATCCCCGCCTCGTACACATATGCCGCGGTCTCCTCCGGGCTCAGACCGATCTTCGGCTTGACAATGGTCCCCACCAACGGCCGCTCCGGCCGCTTCAGTATCTTCCGGAGACCCTCCACTCCGAACTTGGGCCCCTTGAACTCCCTAAGCATCGATCTCGGGAAGATGACGTCCTCCAAGCGGACGCCCTCGATGGAATCCAGACCGAAGAGGTTACCTGCCACTATGCTCAGCACTTGCGGGACGCCTCCGATGTCCAGACTGAAGTCCTCCTCTGGGAACGCGATCTTGGCGATGTTGCCCTCGATCTCGATTACCTTGCCGCTGCGCTTGAGGAAGTTCTCCTCCTTGAGCGTGCTTATCTCGGTCCAGGTGCCGGTGGATTGTTCGGTGGCGATGGCCGCCGCCGCCTCCCGCATGGTCATCTGGGTGCTCTTGATCTTATAGACGCATACGACATGGGCGTCCAGGTCGATCTTCTCGCCGAGGTGCAAGTATTTGTCCGAATAGCTCTGAGGCGTTGTCATTTCGTTCACTCTGTGAAAATGGATTCCTGACCGAACTCACGCACGATGATCTCGTAGGCGGCGTATGGGGGCACCACGCCTATCTCGGTTATGATGGAGTCGATGTACTCCGGCGGGGTGGCGTCGAACACGGGGTTGAAGACACGCACTGAGGATGGCACCTCGCCAGGCTTGACCACCTCCAGCGAATCGCGCTCCTCTATCTCCACCATCTCTCCCATCATGGTCCGCGGCGAGAACTTGAACGTCTCGGCGCAGACATAGAACGGGACGCGCGCCTCATGGGCCGCCAGCGCCAGCTGGGAGGTGCCGATCTTATTTATGACCGCCCCGTTGGAGGCGATGGTGTCGGCCCCGACCACGACCGCATCCATATCCTTCATGACGTGCCGCACCGCCGAATCGACGATGAGGGTCACGTCCACCCCGGCCTTGCTCAACTGGTTGGCGGTCAGTATGCCCTGCCTCCACGGCCGGGACTCGGTGGCGAAGGCCTTGATGTTCTTCCCCTGCCGCTGGGCGGTGGTGATGACGCTGAGGGCCGCCTGACTGTTGCAGTGCGTCATCACATGGTCCCCTTCCTTCAACCGGTTGGCGCCGTTCCTCCCGATGAGGGCGACCGCCTCCTCGGAGCGTTTGATGAAGACCGTGGCGTTCCTGACCACCATCTGGCGCAACTCTTCGCCATCCTTCTGGTGGTTCATGCCCTTGAGGACGAACTGGACGCCATTCCACAGGGATATGGCAGTCGGTCTGGAGGCCAGGAGGACCTCGCGGGCGGCCATTAGCCTTTGGCGCATGCCGTCGGCATCATCACCATCATAACCCCTTGCCTCCTCGCACAGGGCCCGGGCCGCCTGGCGCGCTATCTCTGCGGCTCCGCGCACCTCCATGGACCTGATCCTTTCGGCCGTCTCCTTGGCGTTCATTTCCTCGCCGCCCTATTGGAGGGAGGGAGTCATAAACATTACCTTGCCAGATGTTGCCTTGGATAAACACGGTTCAGTGTCGCAACGCCCTTTCCAGCCCGTCTAACGGGAGCGTGTTCAAGATCTGGTTCGGACCGACCCAGCCCCGCCTCGCCTGCGCCACGCCATACACCATGTTGTCCAGGTGGGAGGGGTGATGGGAATCGGTGTTCACCACCAACATGTTGCCGTTGTCACGTGCCATACGACAATGCCTGTCGTTCAGGTCCAGGCGCTCCGGGAACGAGTTGACCTCGAGGAAGACCTGCTTGGCCTTGGCCTCGTCCAACAGCTTCTCCATGTCCACCGGGTAAGCCTCCCGTTGGCCGATGGCCCGGCCGGTGGGATGGGCCAGGATGTTGAGATGGTCATTGGAGAGCGCGGTCAGCAAGCGTGCCGTCATCTCCGTCTCGCTCATCTTGAAACGGGTATGCACCGCGCCGATGACATAGTCCAGCTCCGCCAGTACTGGAGAGGGGTAGTCCAGCTTACCCCGTTCGTCGATCTCCACCTCCGCCCCTATGAGGACATGGATCCCCCCCAAGGAGGCGGTCAGGGCGCGAGCCTTCTCCACATTCTGCCGCAGACGTACCACATCCAAACCGTTAGCGATGCGCAGCGATTCCGAATGGTCGGTGATGCCTACGTAATGATATCCCTTCGCCATCGCCGCCCTAGCCATATCTTCCATGGGCATTGCCCCGTCGGATGCCTCGGTGTGTATATGCAGGTCTCCCTTGACATCGCTCATCGAGACAAGCTCGGGCAAGGCGTGCTGCCCTGACAGCTCTATCTCTCCCTGGTCCTCCCGCATCTCCGGGGGCATGATGTCCAAACCTAGGGCCAGGTATATCTCTTCCTCTGTCGCCGACGCCACCAACTGGTCCGAGTCCTTGCGGAAGAGCCCATACTCGTTCAGCTTGTAACCGCGGTCGATGGCCCGGGAGCGGAGCTTGACGTTGTGCTCCTTGGAGCCGGTGAAGTAGAGGAGCGCGGCCCCATAGCTGCCCGCATCCACCACCCGAAGGTCCACCTGGGTACCGTTAGCTAGTCTCACCGCCGATTTCGTCGGTCCTTTGGCCAACACATCTTCTACCTCGGGATAGGATACGAAGACATCGCTGACCTGCTCCGGCCTGTCCGTCCCCACCAGGATGTCAATGTCGCCGATGGTCTCCTTCATGCGGCGCAAGCTGCCCGCCACGCTCACCATGTCCAGGTCCCCCCTCTCCCTCAAGTAGGAAACGATGCCCGCCGCCACCGGGTGGGCGTAGCCCAGCAACATCCGCCCCTGGTTCCGCTCCAAGAACTCGACCCCCTTTAGAATATTCTCCTCGGTTCGGTCCCCGAAGCCTTTCAGTCGGCGGATGCGGTGCTGCTCTGCCGCCACCTTGAGGTCCTGGACGTTGGTCACCCGCAGCTCCGTGTACAGGCGCATGGCGGTCTTCGGGCCGATCTCCGGGACATCCATGACCTGCATCAGCCCGGCAGGGAACTCGTCGTGCAGCTCCTTCAGATAGCGCAGCTCCCCGGTCTCTATGATCTCCTTCACTTTAGCTTCAATGGCCTCGCCGACGCCAGGAATATCCTTGAGCTGACCCCTCTTGTGGAATTCCACTATGTCCTCTGTGAGGGACTCGATGTTGCGGGCGGCCTTACGGTAGGCCTGGGGCTTGAAGCGCTCCTCCTTCAGCTCCAGAAGGTCCGCTATCTCGTAAAGGATGCCCGCCACCTTATCGTTCATCATCGCATAGCTATCATTGACACGACATCATCATATCGGTTTCGGGCAAAATTACTTGTCCCAGCGTCTCCCAATCCATGGGTCGAGGGAGATCTGATCATGAAACTCACCTTCTTGGGGACAAACGGGTGGTTCGATTCCGATACTGGCAACACGGTATGTGCCATGATCGAGACCAAGGAGCGGTACATCGTGTTGGACGCAGGCATGGGCATCCATCGTCTGGACCAGTACATGACGGGATGCAAGCCGGTGGACCTCTTCCTGAGCCACTTCCACCTGGACCACATCGCGGGGCTGCATTGCATCATGAAGTTCGTGTTCCTGCCCAATATGCGCATCATCGGCCAACCCGGGACCAGGGCCATCTTGGACCGCGTCATGGGACAGCCTTTCACATTGGCTTTGGACCAGATGCCCTTCCCCGTGGAGGTGATGGAGCTGGAGGAGGGATGGCACGACATCGGGTACAGGGTGGAATGCCGTCTGTTGGACCATGTATCACCCTGCTTCGGTTACCGCATCGAGGCGGACGGACGGAAGATAGCCTATTGCACCGACACCGGGGAGACAGAGAACATCGTAAGGCTGGCCCAGGACGTGGACCTGCTCATCTCTGAATGCGCCTTCAAGCGGGGCCAGACCAATCCCAGGTGGCCCCACCTCAACCCTGACATCGCCATATCCCTGGCGCGAAAGGCGGGATGCCAACGCCTGGCGCTAACTCATTTCGACGCCCAGCGCTACCAGACACTGGGGGAGAGAAAGGAGATAGAATCGCTCAAGGACGGGTTCCCCGGCCTCATTGTGGCCTATGACCGCCTGCAGGTCGAGCTCTGAGCCACATCTAGGCTTTATATCTGGGTAGATGCAATTTCTACCTGGGAGAGGCAATGAGCGAGCAGAACCCTTATGACAATGCCGTCAAACACGTGGACCGGGTGGGCCACATGCTGGGCCTCAATGAGTGCATGATCGAGATCCTCAAGAGGCCCAAGCGCGAGCTGACCGTCAATTTCCCTGTTCGCATGGACGACGGCCGGGTGAAGAACTATGTAGGCTACCGGGTGCAGCACAACTCGGCGCGCGGGCCTTGCAAGGGAGGCGTCCGCTACCATCCCAACGTCAGCTTGGAC
>JACXTP010000096.1 GCA_016919625.1 Methanomassiliicoccaceae archaeon | reverse complement strand
TGCTTGATCAGCGTGGGGAGGCACTCGAAGCGTGCGGACGAGTTCCTGTACAAGGCGGCCTCGGGCCGTTCCGTCATCACGTCCTCGAAAGCCGGTAGAAGGCCCAGCTCCACCAGGATCTGGAAACCGTTGCAGACTCCCAGCACCGGTCTCTCGCTCGATACGAAGCGACGCAGTTCAGCGCTCAGTGCGGAGCGCATGCGGGCGGCGAAGATGGCACCGGCGCGCACATAGTCGCCGGCGGAGAAACCTCCTGGGAGCGCCAGGATGTCGTAGTCCTCCAGCTCTCGCCTCATGCCCTCGGGGCATTGGCCGATAAGCTGCTTCAGGTGCACCGTCTCCGGTGAGGTCTCCAGTTCCTTGAACGCTTGGAACATCTCCTCCTCGCAGTTCGTGCCCTCGATGCGCAGCACGCAGACCTTGATATCCTCCTTCCGCATCATTTTCACCCCAGCAGGTCCCATAGAGGCGAGGACCATCTATGCCTCAGCTCGATCACGTCGGAACGCAGCACCAGGCCGTCGTTCATTATCTTCAGTTCATCGCCTCCCACCTCACCGATGCGCAAGGCGGGGACGCCCAGTCTCTGCGCGAACTCCTCCTCCCGACCCTTGTCGACCTCGACCAGCCAGCGGGTGTTCGATTCGCTGAACAGCGCGGTGAGGTCGGTCAGCCTCATCTCGCTCAGGTCCAGCTCGGCGCCTACATCGCCGCCGATGCACATCTCGGCCATGGCCACCGCCAACCCGCCATCGGCCAGGTCGTGGCAGGCCTTGACCATGCCGTCGGCCATGCACGCGTTCAGACCGTCGCTGGAACCGCGCAGAAGGGCGGTGTCCACATCAGGGACCTCCCCTCCCTTGCCTCCGAATAACCGGAACAGGGCCGAGCCTCCGAAATGCCTGGCGGTGCGACCGACCAGGTAGATCGGGTCGCCCTCCCGTTTCAGGTCGGTGGTGACGCAGCGACGCACGTCCTCCACGATACCCAATCCCATCACGGTGACGGTGGGCAGGCAGGGTCCAGCGGCGGTCTCATTGTAAAGCGACACGTTTCCTGAAGGGATGGCCAGGTTCATGGCCGTGGAGACCTCCCCCAAGCCGGCAATCGCTTCCTTGAGCTCGCCTAGGCGGTCCGGTTTCTCTGGATTTCCGAAGTTCAGGCAGTTGGATAGCGAATGCGGGCGTCCACCCACCGCCACGATGTTGCGGCAGGCTTCGTCCACCGAGGTGGCACCACCCCGGTAGGGGTCGTGGGATGTGAACCAAGGGTTCACGCCCACCGAGATGGCCAAGCCCCGGAACGAGTGCGCCAGGGGCTTGATCACCGTGGCATCGGAGGGCCCGCGCAGGTTCATCTTACCGCTAAGTGGCTTGATCACCGTGTTGCCCCGGACCTCGTGATCGTACTGGCGCACCACCCATTCCTTGGAGGCGATGTTCGGATCGGAAAGCAGGCGTAGCAGCACCTGGCCCAGATCGTTCGGCAGGGAGGGAAGGGACTCGTGGTGGCGGGAGGATGGGCTGCGCACGAGACAAGGACGGCAGTACTCTGGGCCCTTGGTGAGGAAGTCCAGGTCCACCTGGAAAACCTTCTCGCCATGGTTGTAGATCGTGACCTCGTTGCCCGGGACCACCTCGCCTATCACGGTAGCGTCAACGTCCCAAAGGGCGAACACCTCGAGGATCGCCTTCACATCCTCCTTGGCGGCAGCGATCATCATCCTCTCCTGGGACTCGGATACCCATATCTCCCAGGGGGCGAGGCCTTCCTCCTTCAACGGCACGCGTTCCAGATGTACGATGGCGCCGCAGCCGCCCGAGAGCGCCATCTCGCCCACCACGCAGCTCAGGCCGCCCCCGCCCAGGTCCTTCATGCCGTGGACCAGACCGCGGGAGTTGACCTCCAGACAGGCGTGTATCAAAGGCTCCTTGGTTATCGGGTCGCCCAATTGCACCGCGCCTCGGGACTCCTCCTCGGAGGCCTCGTGCAGTTCGGCGGAGGCGAATGTGACCCCGTGAATACCGTCGCGGCCCGTCCGTCCCCCGCAAAGGATCATGACATCCCCGGTCCCGCGCACGGCGTTTCGCACCAGCTCGCTACGCTTCACTATGCCCACGCAGCCGACGTTCACCAGGCAGTTGCCCATATAAGAGGGGTCGAACCAGATGCCCCCGGCCACGGTGGGGATGCCGATCCGGTTGCCGTAGTCGCGGATTCCGGCCACCACGCCGCTCATGAGATATACTGGCGACTTGACCCCGCTGGGAAGGTCCCCTTTCTGTTCCAAGGGGCCGAAGAATAGCGGATCGACCAAAGCGATGGGCTGCGCCCCCATGCACAGCACATCGCGGACGATACCGCCGATGCCGGTGGCGGCGCCACCGTAAGGTTCGATGGCGGAAGGGTGGTTGTGCGATTCGATGCGTAGCGCGTAGCCATATTCCTCATCGAACACCATCACGCCGGCGTCGCCCTTGGACAGCACCTCGTCATGCTTGATGTTGAAGACATGCTCCCGCAGGAACACCTTGGAGCTCTTGTAGCAGCAGTGCTCGCTCCAGGCCTGGGCGATGGATTGCACCTCCACATCGGTGGGGGTTCGGTCCAGTTTCTTGAAGTAGGACCTCACATGGTGCATCTCGTCCAGGCTGAGGTTCAGTCCCAGCTCCGAGCTCATCTCCCTAAGCTCGTTCTCGCTGGCCGAGAAGATGTCGATGTCGAACAGGTCGAAAGGCACCTGGCGCCGCCTCATCAATCGGTCGATCGCCATGGGCCATCACTTGATCTGCACTGAGAACTTTTGGATCACGGGGTTGGCGAGCAGGCGGCGACACATTTCCTCGCCAGCCTCCTTGGCCTCCGCGGGGGGCATGTCCATTTCCACCTCGAAGACCTTGATGGAACGGACTTCCTTCACTCCCTCGAAGCCCAGTAGTTCCAGGGTCTTCTTGGTGTTCTTTCCCTCGGGGTCGGCTACGCCCGGCTTAAGCTCGATACGGATCTCCGTCACGACCATAAAGCACCAAGGCGGGAATCGTCTGACCGTTAATTAATCTGTCCCTTCCACTAAGGGAGGGGGTGGATGTTCCAGTAATCCTCGATCGCGTTGAATGAACCGGTGATGATGAACTCTATCGCCAGAGCTGCCAACAGCAGACCCATGATGCGGGTGAAGGCGGACGAACCGCTCTTGCCCATGCGCCCGAAGATGGGGTCGGCGTAGTATAGCATCAGGTACGAAAGGACCACCGTGATCGCGATGGCCAGGAAAACCGAGGCCATGTCGAAGAGAATTTCCTCCGACTCCATGGCCAACGATACGTAGATCATGGTGGTGGTTATCGCCCCCGGGCCGACGAAAAGCGGAACGCCTAGCGGCACCACGCCCACCTCCTCCTTCTCCGAGGCCTCCTCGTGCTCTTCGTTGGTTATCTTCGTGCGGGACATTTGGCCCCGGACCATCGACAGGGCGATGCTGAAGAGCAATATACCGCCGGCGATCTTGAACGCGGGTATGGTGATACCGTAGAGCTCAAAGATGAACCGGCCCACCAGAGCGAAAACCACCAACACCACGGCCATGACCACGCACACCTTGTTGCGCACCCTGGCCTTCTGTTCCAGGGTATAGCCATCGGTTATCGCCACATAGACAGGGATGTTGCCAAGGGGGTTGACGATGGCGAACAGACCAACGATGACGGCGATGGTGAACTCCAGGCCCATGGTGCCGAATCGCCTCCTTGCTCTTAATTAACTTCCGTCGACCTGACCAGGCGCCCGAAGGCAAGGTAACCGGTGTGGCCCAGCGTCTCGTAGGAGGGGCGCACCCCCATCTCGTGCACCTCCATCTCCCTTTGGATGTTCTCCAGGGCGCGCACCTCCACAAAGCCATTGGCCCGCATGTCCTTGACAGCGCGCTCCAGCTGGTTGGTGTTGGGCACATAGATGCAAAGCCTTCCCCCGGGGCGGAGGAGGCGGCAAACATTGGGCAACGCTTCCCACGGGTCCGGCATGTCCAGGACGACCGCGTCCGCGATGGTTTCCAAAGAGATGTCTTTGACGTCACCGAGATGGCCGGTCCACAGATGTGCGTGCAACGTTCGATTGATGTTGCGGCGACCTTTCTCCAGGAACTCCGAACGGAGCTCGACCGATACCACCTTGCCGTTCGGAGCGACCATCGCCAGGAGGGCGACGGTAAGCGATGCCGAACCCAGGCCGGCCTCGATGACCACATCTCCATCCTTGAGGTCCAGCTCCAACGCGATGGTGGCCGCGTCCTTGGGGGTGATCACCTGAGCGCCACGCTCCAAAGACCCCATGAGGTCGACCGTGCCCGGGGTGAAGAGGACGAAAGGTTTTCCAGCCAGCACCAGCCTCGCTCCGTCCCCGGACTGGAGCAGACGCCCCCCATCCACCACGCCCAGCGACGGTACCTTCACCATGCCCCGCTCCAGGCGGAGCCAGTGCTTCCTACCTTTATCATCGAGCAGGAACACCAGCTGGCCTTCTTTCAACATGGGTGGTGCATACGCGGGCCGCTCAAAAAGCATTCTGTGCCATTTATGGTCTCAGCGGCGCTCCGCAGTTCTTGCACGCCACGTCATAGGACGAGACGGCGGCGCCACAACTCCCGCAGCGAGGGATGCCCTCGATCTTCTGCACCTTTGGTCTTGATGGGTCCACCTTCTCCTCGGCCGTCCTGGTGTCCTTCTCCACCGGCGGAGGTGCCAGAGGTTCCACGATTGGCTCCTCCTGCACAGGAGAGGATGCGGCGGCTGTCAGTGCGGCCTCCGTTGGACTCAATGGATCGGCCTCGGTCTTGGCCTCCACTGGCTCTTGAGGGGGCTCCTTGAAATGGTACTCCGGGGCAGGGTAATGTTGGCGAGGGGGTAGTTCCCTTGTGGTAGGCCGAACATGCCTCTTTTCGAAATGGTACAGATAATAGCCAATGACACTGAGCGGAATGCATAGCAGAGGCCATTTCCAACCCTTGACCTTCCGGTCCGCTTGGTCTTGGTAGACCAGTCCCGCGCACACTGCACCGATCAAAAACCAGATGCCGATGGCCCAAAATATCCAT
>JACXTP010000095.1 GCA_016919625.1 Methanomassiliicoccaceae archaeon | reverse complement strand
TGGCGGTGTGGCTGTACACCACGTGCTCCTTGTCCTCGCAATAGCCTACGATGGCCACATCGATGGCGTTGTAAGTGCAATCTGGATGTGTGTGGCCACCCACGATGGGCACGCCGAACTTGCGTACAGCGGTCTCCATCCCCCGCATGACCTGTCCGCAGACTTTGTTGTCCTTGACGGACAGCACGTCGACCATGCCGATCGGCACCCCGCCCATGGCGGAGATGTCATTTATATTAACAAGTACTGAATAATAACCAGCATAGAACGGATTGGCGTTCATCAAGGCTTGCATAATCCCATCCGCAGCCAGAAGGAGCACTCGGTCGTCCCATTCCACCACCGCGGCATCCTCTCCATATGAGGCTAGCACCTTGGCCGAGGAGAACTTCGGGAAGAAGCTGATAACCTCAGATATGGTCTTCTTTCTGGTGATGCCAGGAAAGCTCTTGATGTCGTTCACCAGGGCCATTAGGTCCATAATATCGTTAATGGCCCGGACCGTTATAACCTTTGTCCGTGGAGTATATAAACATCGACATCAAAGCGTGAGCTTGGTCTGCTTCGTCTCCTTGACCAGATAGAAGGCATCATGCGATACCAAAGTGATCGATTCCAAGAGCAAGACATAATCCTTCTCAAAAATAGGTTCCTCAAGGACGTATGCCCGAGAGGAGTCGGGGACCTTGAAGCCATTTCGTACTAGGACCTTCTTCGCCTCCATCCTTTGCTCTGGGCTAGCCTGCGTCCCGGGGATGTTCCCTTCGATGCCGCAACGGGCAAGCTCCTCGACGAAAACAGCCCTGCGGAACAGTCTGTTCATGGAATAGAGGATCACGTGCTCGACCCTTTCTCCGGGGAAAAGCTCCCGTGCCCTCTCCCCGATCATCTGATAGAAATCCTGCTCCCTTCCTTTGATCGGGATGTAAATCTTTGCAGGAGGGACTATCTTCTCTCTCACGATCTTAAGGTCCGTTAATGCCCTGAGGTAACCTGTTAGTAGCAGGCGATTTATTTTCAACCCCTTCTTGTTGAGGTCCTTTGACAAGGAGCTTATCGATTTACCCTCTTCGGTCAATGTATCGAGGACAATCAACCTAAAATCCTTGTCTGGGTGAAACATATGATAACAGATATGGTAACAGATGTGGTAACTAATAAAAGTTCGCTCAAATACCTTTGTTACCAGACCGAGTTCAAAAATCTGTATAAATGGGCTGGACCAATCTGTTATGTCGCAGGAAATACGAGGATGGGATTGTACTCTCGTTTGGGGATGAGAGAGCGATCCATTTCGATTTGATGCTTAGGTGATGTAATGAAGGGAAGCGTATCTGCTCGAGAATCAGGGGACTCGTACGAACCGGGTATAGTATCGCATGACGATAAGGAATCGACTGAACTTTCATTGTTCGTAAGAACCTCTGATGAAGAGATAAGGAAGTGGGACCGGGGCAAGATCTACGAGGCTCTGATCCGCGAGACGACCATCAGTGAGGACGCCGCGTCGATAGTGTCGAGGGAGGTCGAGAAGATGATCTCCGAGCTTGAGATAGAAGTAATAACCGCGCCTTTGATCCGTGAGCTCACGAACGCCAAGCTCGTTGAGTACGGGCTATCAAAGATCCGCCGACAGCACACCCGCCTCGGTGTGCCGCTGTATGACGCCCGGCAGATCATCATGAGCCCGAACAAGGAGAACGCTAATGTGCCTCACGGCCCGGAAGCGACGAACCTGACCTTGGCGGAGCGCATCAAGAAGGAGTTCGCCCTGCTCGAGGTCTTCACACAGGACCTTGCAGACGCACACATGGCAGGAGACCTGCACCTGCACGACCTAGGCATGGTGGACCGCCCTTACTGCAGCGGTCAGTCCATCGAGTACGTCAAGAAGTTCGGCCTGAACCTTCCAAATGCTATTTCCATCGCCAAGCCGGCCAAGCACCCGGAGGTGCTCATCGAGCAGGTGGTCAAGTTCTCCGCCGCCCTACAGGGCAACTTCTCGGGGGCCATAGGCTGGGATGCTTTCAACCTGTTCCTAGCGCCATACTTGGTAAACGTGGACGACGAGCGCATGAAACAGCTCGCCCAGATCCTGGTCTTCGAGTTCGCGCAGCAAGCGGTGGCCCGCGGCGGTCAGTCCATCTTCAGCGACCTGAACCTATACTGGGAGTGCCCCAAGCACTTCGAGGATGTCCCCGCCATCGGGCCAAGGGGGGAGTTCACCGGGCAGACCTACGCTGACTACCTTCCAGAGTCGCAACGTTTCATAAATGCCCTCTTCGACGTGTACATGGAAGGCGACGCCATGGGACGCCCGTTCTTCTTCCCGAAGCCGAACGTGCACATGACGGACAAGTTCTTCCAGAGCGAAGGCCACGAGGAGTTCCTCAACAAGATTTCGAAGTGCGCTAGCGAGAAAGGCAACACCTACTTCGTGTTCGACCGGGGCAACACCGCCAAGATATCGGAGTGCTGCCGCCTCACCTTCAAGTTGGAACAGAGCGACCTCGATGATGCCAAGACCCCGTGGAAGATGCGTTACTCTGCCATGCAGAACGTCACCCTGAACCTGCCCAGGATCGCCTATCAGGCCCACCAGGACGACAACAAGTTGTTCGAGATCATCAGGCAGAGGATCGACCTGGTGGCGCAGGCGCACCTGCAGAAGAAGGAGTTCATCGGCAAGCTCCTGGGCATGGGCAAGCACGGACCATTGGCCCTGCTCACCATGGAAATGGACGGCGAGCCCTACTACCGCTTCAAGAAGGCATCGTTCCTCATCGGCATGGTCGGACTGAACGAGCTGGTGCAATACCACACCGGGCAGCAGTTGCATGAGTCCAAGGAAGCCACCAAGTTCGGCCTCAAGGTCATCGCCTATATGAAGAAGGTGTCCGAGGAGCTGGGGGAGAAGTACGGCATCAAAATGCCATTAGAGCAGACCCCGGCGGAGAGCACCGCCTACCGGTTCGCAAAGCTCGACAAGAAGTACTACCCGCTGCAGGCGGCCACCTCTATCCGTGGCAACAAATCGACCGGGGAGGTGTATTACACCAACTCCACCTACCTGAACGTTGGCGCTCAGATCAGTGCCATCGAGCGCGTCAAGGCGGAGGGCATGTTCCATCCCCTGATCGACGCCGGTTCCCTGACCCATGTCTGGCTGGGCGAGCATAAGCCCCCTGCGGAATCCATCGCCGCCTTCGTGAGGAAGACCTTCGAATCGACGCAGAACGCACAGATAGCGTTCAGCCCGGAGTTCACCTCCTGCCTAGACTGCGGCAAGACGGTGCGCGGCCTGAAGGAGTGCTGCCCCTACTGCAAGTCGGTGAATATCGAGGGGATCACCAGGGTGACGGGCTTCTTCTCGAAGACCAACAGTTGGAACAAGGGAAAGATCGGGGAGCTGCACGACCGCGTACGCAACCAGATCTGATCCATATCATCAACGCCTTTGGGACCGGGTTACCCTGCTCGGCCCCTCCTTTTTTTCTTTTCAAACTTTAGAATTCGTTCCGCATTTTACGATTTGAACGACAAAACATTAAATATCGCAAGGGCCCAGTCAAAAACGAAAGGTGATCTCTAGGTGACCATGGTCAAGGTTGGTGAGCACCGATATGTGAACGTGAGGAGGCGCAGCCTTTGTGATAATTGTGTCGCAGAAGTCTGCTTCCGTCGCGACGAGCGCAAGAACCTGCGTGTCGTGGAGTGTGACCTATTCAAACCACAGTTCGTGGCGTTCAAACGGTGCCGCCAATGTTCCTCGGTCTACGAGGTATTCTCTAACTTCAATGCCTTGGACTTCGAGCTGTGCCCGGAGTGCAACGAAAGGATGAAAAGAGGCGCCCCCTGAGGGGCTTGGTTTTTCAGATCTAGTTGAACCGCGGCCCGATGACCTGCCATAGGATCAGGAAGAGTATCAGGAAGGAAAGCGCCATGGAGATCTGGTCCACGATGCGGTTCCTTGCCTCCTCGCTCAGTCCCTTGCGGAGCTTCGCCACAACGGAACCCATAGCGTCCTTGAACAGATAGCCGCCATCGAGCGGCACCGCCGGCAGGGCGTTGGTCAGACCGACCATCAGGTTAAGCCAGAATATCCAGTAAAGGCAGTTGGCGATGATCCAGAAGGTGCCTATGGACATCCAGGCCAGGAAACCGGTGGTCTCGAACAGTTCGGCCAAGGGTGATTGTATCGGGGACAGGCCGATGAAGGGGAAGGCGATGTAACGCAGGCTAGCCATGACAAAGTCCCCCGCACTCTCGGCGTTCCGATAGGGGTTGGTCATGGAGAGCAGGATGGTCTCCGGCTCAAGCACTCCCGCACCTAGATACGCGGAGTTAATGCCAAGGAAACCTACGTCCTGGTAGTCGGAGGGGACATCAAAACCGTTGTCCTCCAGATATGCCTTCCGACTGTCCAACGTCACCTGGGTCAGCCCGGCCACCACCAGGTAGTCCTCAGATCCCGCGTCCCATTGAAGGACGGTGACGTTGACGGTCTGGAACGGCAGTGTGAGCCCCAACGCCTCGCTCAGATCGTTCTCGTTCGTGATGAGCGTGTCGTTCAATGAGGCCATGAGCATGCCGGAGCGCATACCTGAATCATATGCTGGTAAACCTTTGGACAAAGAGGTCAACGCCACTCCTGAGAAGACCTCTTTGCTGCGGACCTTGCCTTCGAGGAAATAGGTTACGTTGACAAGAGAGCCGGCAGCAGGTGCGGTGACGTTCGCCCAGGAATCCAGATCGGTGACGTTGACGCCATCGATGGAGAGTATCTGACAACCGTATCCTAGATCGGCCAGCTGGGCCGGGGCATCGTCCACGTTGTTCATGATGACCGGACCCTCGTAGATAGGTGCCGCCTGGGTCACCATGGCCTGGGAGAAGATGAGGACGAAAAGGAAGGCCACGATGATGTTGGTGGCCGGTCCGACCGCGTACACCCGCATGCGGTTCTTCTTGGAGGTGGTGCGCAGCGCGTCCTCGTCCGGTTCAACGAACGCACCCATAGGCACCACGGCGAATATCAGGCCCAACGCCTTGATCGCCATATTCCCTACCCTGGTCAATATGCCATGGGCGAACTCATGCACCACTATGGCCACTACGAGGCCCAATATCCCATACCAGATGGGGATGAGCGGGTTGATCCCCGGTATTCCGAGCAACATCACGGGGGATGGCGCCGACTCCGCCGGGATGTTCGGGACCAAGGTCACCTCCCAGACCAGCAGAGCGAACATGGAGAACATGGCCACGAAAACGATGACCAGGCTGATCCCGGCATAGACACGCCAGAAACGGGCTGGCCGGGAAAGCCATTCGATCATGTCCTTCCCCCCCTGGGTGCGCCACATGAGGAACGGACCGTAAACTGTGATGTTGTAACGCTCCAGAAGCTTCTTCTTCTTAACGATGATGATGAAAGCGAACCAGGCGATGATGATGGCGGCGGCGATGACTAGACCGTTGACCATTTTGGGACCTGACGCAAAAAGGGACACATGCTATATCAAACATTCTGGATGGGGCTGGTATCACTTGACGTCCTTGTCGTGGTGGTCCTTCCAGACGTCATCTCCCATCTGATCGTACACCGCGGACATCTCATCGGCACCCTTCAGCTCCGAGCTCCCCTGATGCTCTAAACGGATGATCTGGTCCTTCTTCAGGATCCAGTAATGAATGCGCCAAAGCTTGCCCTTCTTCAGGTGCACCTCCTCCTGGGTGGTGGTGAGGAAGCCTTCCTCCTCCAGCATATAGAAGACGTCCCGGTCCTCGGAGGTGAGCCTGTTATCAATGACCTCTCCCTCGAAACCGAAGAAGCTCATCATATACTCTGCCAACTTCTCGATGTCAGCATCGGACATGCCCTTCTTGCCCAAAGTGTTCTTAAGGGCTGAAATGACATCCTTCATGCTGACAACTGTCAAATTGACTCCCCCCCTCGCATAATGTTCCTGACATATAATGATTCTCGATTTGCTATAGATTGAGCATATACTGACTGGGTCCTCTCAATCCTCCAACGGCGCCCAGCGCCCTTGGGCCCCCCACGCCTTGAGATAGATGTGGACCTGCACGGCTACCAGGGCCACCATGACCACCACCATTAAAGTGACACCGGTGAGGCCAGCGATGCGAAGGTAGATCTCCAACCCCACCACGACATCGACGAACATGCAGAACAGGACGTACCAATATCGGGCGTAGGTGCCTCTGAGCCAGGCAGACCAGCTCTCTTCCAGCTCCGATTGCGGTTCTGTCGGAGGAGCGGTGTTGCGCAGGACCCGCTTGGTGGCCATTTACCCCTCAGCGGAAGTGGCAGGCCACCAGGTGGCCGTCCCCTTTGTCCTCCAGGGG
>JACXTP010000094.1 GCA_016919625.1 Methanomassiliicoccaceae archaeon | reverse complement strand
GCTTTGAGCGAAATGGTACAGGCGAGGGTCGATGCCTTACATGCAGCAGACCCTAACAACACCCAACCAATACCCTCCGACCTGGTCACCGCATCGGCAAGTGGGCTAGACCCGGACATCAGCGTGGCCAGCGCCATGTATCAACTGCCCCGGGTGGCCCGAGAGCGGAACATGAGCGAGGCATCGGTCCAAGAACTGATCGACGATAACACCCATGATCGGCAATTGGGCATCCTGGGGGAAAGAACGGTCAACGTCCTGCAATTGAACCTGGCATTAGATAAGGCACAGGTTCAGGGCGACGGAGGATCGAATTCGGTGGAACCCATCCAAGCGCCCGATGAACGGGTCCTTGGCATGACCACCCACGACTGGCTATTCCTTACCTTCTTCTTCCTGATTCTGATCATCGCCGCCTGGTATGTCGGTAAATTGTTCACGACGGTCTACGAGGAGAGGCCGGGAAGGATAACCCGCACATTAGGTCGGGTCGAGTCGTTCATCTATCGCCCGGCCCATGTTAGCAATGGGGGAATGAGCTGGAAGATGTACGCTTTCAGCGTGCTTTTGTTCAACCTGATCGGCATCCTGTTCCTGATGGCGGTGATAATGCTCCAGCCATACCTGCCCTTCAATCCCCAGGACCAAGGGGCGGTATCTCCGGACCTGGCCTTCAACATGGCTGTGAGCTTCGTTACAAATACCAATTGGCAGTCCTATGCCGGCGAGACGACCTTAAGCTACTTCACCCAGATGGTGGGGCTCACCGTCCAGAACTTCTTGTCTGCCGCAACGGGCCTTGCCGTCCTGATGGCCCTGATCCGAGGCATCCACCAAAGGAAGACCAAGGACCTTGGCAATTTCTGGAAGGATGTCACCAAGGCCACCTTGGTCCTTTTACCCATCTGTTTCATATTGGCCTTGGTCCTGGTCTCCCAAGGAACGGTCCAGACGTTGGATGGGCCGATGACCGTGCGATTGCTTGAACCAGTGACCGATTCCAACGGTATCATCGTTACTGAACAGACCGTCCCCCTTGGACCGGTGGCCTCCCAGGAGGCCATCAAGGAACTGGGCACTAACGGTGGTGGCTTCTTCAATACCAACTCTGCCCATCCGTTCGAGAACCCCACGCCCATCACCAACATGTTGGAGATACTGGCCATCCTGATAATCCCGGTCGGCCTATGCTTCACCTTCGGGAGCATGGTCAGGGACCGGCGTCAGGGGATCGCCTTACTGATCGCCATGCTGATCATATTCATCAGCTTCATGGGTCTGGCCATCTGGGCTGAGGAGGCAGGTAACCCCGCCTTCGACGCAATGGGCGTGTCCCAGGCCGCCACCCAATACCAACCGGGAGGCAACATGGAGGGCAAGGAGGTCAGGTTCGGGGTGGTCCCCTCCTGCACCTTCGCGGTGGCGACGACGGCCACTTCCTGTGGGGCGGTGGACTCCATGCATGATTCCTATATGCCCTTAGGAGGGATGTCGCCTCTGTTCCTGATCCAGTTCGGGGAGGTGGTCTTCGGAGGGGTTGGCTCCGGCCTCTATGGGATGCTGGTCTTCGTGCTGATAGCCGTCTTCGTCGCTGGCCTGATGATCGGCCGCACGCCCGACTACCTGGGGAAGAAGATCGGTCCCTATGAGATGCGACTATGCACGATCATAATAATCATCCCAGTCGTGGTGGTGCTGGTAGGGACCGCCATAGCTGTGATGCTCCCCGAAGGGCGAGCGGGGGTCCTAAATTCAGGCCCCCATGGGTTCACAGAGATCCTGTACGCCTTCTCCTCTGCTGCAAATAACAATGGCAGCGCATTCGCTGGACTGTCGACGAACACACCGTTCTATAACATGATCCTGGCCATCGCCATGCTCATCGGCCGTTATCCCATCATGGTGCTCACCCTGGCATTGGCCGGGGCGCTTAGCGCCAAGATGCCAGTTCCGCCCAGTCCAGGCACGCTTCCCACCCATACCCCTCTGTTCATTTTCTGGCTCATGGGGGTGATAGTGCTTTTAGGGGCGCTGAGCTATTTCTTAACCTTGGCCCTCGGACCCATTGTGGAATTCCTGATGACCGGTGGTGGTTGAGCCCTATGGAATATGTACGACCAGACCCAGATGAGTTGCTCAAGCAGGTCCAAAAGGAGGAGCGCGAGCGGTCGCTGGGGAAGCTCAAAATATTCCTGGGGTACTCGGCCGGGGTGGGCAAGACCTTTTCCATGCTGGAGGACGCCCATAATCGTTTGAAGCAGGGGATCGACGTAGTGGTCGCTTGCGTGGAGTCGCATGGCCGAAAGGAGACAGAACGTCTGCTTGTTGGTCTCGAGACCGTCCCTCAGAAGGTGATCGCATATCGCGGGATGGCCCTCCAAGAGGTGGACCTAGATGCGGTGCTGGCCAGATCCCCCCGGCTGGTCCTGGTCGATGAGCTCGCCCACACCAATGTTCCCGGCTCCCGGCATACCAAACGGTACCAGGACGTGCAAGAGCTGCTTGCCGCGGGCATTGACGTCTACACAACCCTTAACATCCAGCATCTGGAAAGCATGAACGATGCCGTCGCGCAGATCTCTGGCATCAAGGTCACGGAGACCATACCCGATTCGGTACTGGATGATGCGGACGAGATCAAGATCGTGGACATTCCACCCGATGAACTGATCCAGCGGTTCCGGGAGGGGAAGGTCTACATTCCCGCCCAGGCAGCAATAGCGATTGAGAAATTCTTCAACGAGGGCAACCTGATCGCGCTCCGGGAGATGACCTTCCGGCGCGCCGCTGAGCATATCGATGAGCAGATGCTCGAATACATGCAGACCCGCTCCATTCCTGGACCTTGGCCGGCTGGAGAGACCCTGCTGGTATGCATCGGCAACAGTAAAACCCTCAACGAGCGGCTCATCCGGACAGGACGCCGCCTGGCAGATGAGCTCAAGGCGGAATGGTATGCCCTTTATGTCGAAACGCCCGCGCACAACCGCCTCTCCCGAAAGGACAGGATGCAAGCCATGCGGGGATTGGAACAGGCGGCGAAGATGGGGGCTAAGACCTCCACCAGCTTCGGTGTCTCCATAGCTGAGGAGGTGGTCCGTTTCGCAAAAAGGAACAATGTGACCAGGATCATCGTCGGTAGGCCGGTCCGTCCCCTTTGGCAAGAGCTGCTCTTCGGGTCGGTGGTCAACCAGATCGTCCGCCTCGCTGGGCCGATAGACATCCTGATCATCAGCAGCCTCAAGAAGTCAGAGAAAGAGACGGGGGAGTCTGAGGAAACGAACAGGGCACCGCATGTCAAATACCATTATTTCTTGGCGATATGGATGGTCCTGATCTTGACCATCATTGCCATCTTGGTCGAGCCATACATCTCAGTGACCAACCTGGTCATGCTATATCTTATCGGAGTGGTGGTGGCCGCCATCACCTGGGGGCTGTGGTTCGCGATCTTCACCGCGGGGGTCAGTGTCCTAGCCTATGATTTCTTCTTCATCCCACCCTTCCTGAGCTTTCGGATCAGTGATACAGAGTACCTCATAACATTCGCTGCTTTCCTGATCGTAGGCGTTGTCATAAGTCTCCTCGTTGTGAGGGCCAAAGACTATGCCATGGCCGCTCAAAGGAGAGATGATTACACCTCGACCCTCTACGCATTGAGCTTGGACCTGGCAAGCGTTAACGATACGAAGAAGGTGTTGGAGATAGTGAGCGGACATGTGATGAGGTCCTGCAATTGTCGTTCTGCCTACCTCCTGCCCGAACAATCCCAGGTTACTGTGGCCTATGCACATGGTGGACTGAATCTTGACGAAAAGGAGCTGACGGCCGCCAATTGGACCTATGAGCATGGCATCACCTCGGGAAATGACACCGACACGTTAGCCTCGGCAGCATTGAGGTACTATCCTCTTCGGACGTCCAACGGGATCGTCGGGGTCATGGGCATCCAGCCAGAGGAGCAGAAGGCGATCATAAGGTTGGAGCAGGAGCGTTTGATCGCTGCCTTCGCCAGCCAGACCGCCCTGGCCATTGAGAGGATCGAGTTCTGGAAGCAGATCTGTAGAAATGAGAAAGTAACAGATGAGTCGAGTTCGGGTAAGATGGCATGAGATATGGTGAGTTGTGAACGGCGGTGTGGGAGGTAAGTCCGGAATCCCAATCCGCGCCATTGTTTTCCATAGTGTATTCAATCAGCGGGTCATTGGACGAGACCTCTTCGATCATTATTAAAAAAATAATATTATCCTGATCACAATCGAAGGAATGATTTCGCCTCGGCATACATGCGGTCCGCGACCTCTGTGGATACCCATCCATCCTCTAGCTCGATCAATTCTAGCTCGAACACCTTGGCGTACTCCTCGCACTTCTCTTGGAAGTTCTCCTGGTCCCCAAGATTGGTCTGGATCTTCAGGCACTGCTTGTACCCGGCCATGTCCAGCATGAGCTTCATGAACTCCTTACGATCCATGTCTATTCTGTCCAGGCCTTTGAAGAGCTCGCTGTGGTAGAAGAAATCTTTCCAGCTGCAAGCGACGGCGGGTGTGAGATACATGACCCCAGTATGCTCCTTCATTAGATTCAGGTAACTTTCGCTACTGCCCAGTGGCACGCAAATACAGTCGTCGCACAATTTACCTTCTTTATCGGTGAATAATGTCATAGGTATCGGCAGGTTCTCCCTGCTCCATTCCCTGATCCCCTCGAGCCCATTTCCACATAGCCCATAATAGAGCGCGATACCATCAGCATGACCTGGAACCATGAGCATTAGCCTACGGATCTCACGGGCAAGGTCCTTGGGCTCTGAGTGCAGGCCGAGGTTCATCATCCAGATGATGATGTTATACCCCTCCCTCGGCACACCTGCGGCCTCATTGAAGAAATCCTCCTCAGTAATTTGGACGAACTCGACGTTCTTCACATTGAGCTTGGGTATGATGGTCTCTGAGTTCTTGTTCGTCAGAAGGAATATCCTCTTCTCATCTGGATCTGTGGTCAGATTGTACAACATCTCATCCTCGAGCAGGGGACAAGTCATCATCATAAGCCTGCCGTATGCCATCTTTCCCTCCAATCCCATATGACTCGTTCCTCTTATTTTGCCAGAGACGCCCTGTCATATAAGGTAGGCCCCCCTAAATGTATTGGTAAAAAATAATCGAAATCCTGACGATGTTCACTTGGTTTATCTGGCCGTATTCGATACCGCACATTGAGATGCTTCGCGTCTCTTATATTGACGATGCTCAGGATAGGGCCTGGATTGTTACAATGGAGGTCCTGCCCGGCATCGGGTCCGACTTCCTAAACACACCACATCTTCCTAGCGCGATCGACCAGTCTCTTCATACCTTGATGACCACATTCCCTTTCTTATGTCCTTGGTCCACGTATCGGTGAGCTTCAACGATCTGCTCCAGAGGATATGTCCTGTCGATGACTGGCTTGATCTTTCCCCCCTCGGCGAGATCCTTCAGGAAAGCTAGGTCCTTCGCACCTGGCGCCATCGTTCCGCCTACCATCCTGTTGCCCATGGTCATCGTCGCCCAACGCATGCGCAGGTTCGCTCCTGGTGGGGCGAGCACCTGAAGATAATAGCCCCCCTTCTTCAACGACCTCATACTGGCTGAGAGGGGGCTCTTGCCAACTGCATCGAGCACCACATCGTATATGTGGCCCTCCCTGGAGAAGTCCTCCTTGGTGTAATCGATGACCCTGTCTGCTCCCAGCGACCGTACCAGGTCCAGGTTGACGGTGCTGCACACCCCTGTCACCTCCGACCCATAATGCTTGGCCAGCTGCACAGCGTAGGTTCCGATGCTCCCCGATGCGCCATAGACCAATACCTTCTGCCCTTTCCCCACCTTCCCTTCCCTGAGAAAATGCAATGCCGTCAGTCCGCCCATGGGTATGGCGGCGGCCTCCTCGAAGCTTAGGTTAACGGGTTTCTGGGCTATGACTCCGCCCTCTGACAAACATCTTAATTCAGCATAACATCCTAGGTCATGGCCAGTGAGGGCAAAGACTTGGTCCCCCAACTTGAAATTTTGTACATCCTTCCCGACATCCTCCACCACTCCCGCCAACTCCGTGCCTAGCACAGGTTTCCTCGGTTTTGTGAGGCCGAGGGCCAACCGAGCCGGGACCCAGTAAGACAGAGGGACCCGGAAGCCTCTAACCCGAGTATCCGCCTGGGTTACCGTTGTCGCTTTGATCCTGACCAAGACCTCTTTATCCTTGGGAACAGGTTTTTCAATCTCCTTAATCTGAAGAACTTCTGGAGGCCCGTATTTTGTGCATACAATCGCTTTCATCAATTTTTTCCTTCTTCGATCACATTCATATGATCGCTATTATTGCTTTTCCAAGAATGATGAAATGAAGTCATTTCCATCTAAATTTTCTCGGGAATCATTCCAACAGGAAATAATCGTGGCAGTTCGGAATGAACGTCTCGGCAACGGCACGAGAATGCGGTTCTGTAAGCGACCCTGGAAGGCTCAAAATTATTCGTCCAGCATGATTTTTCGTCAGATTTAGTCATCATGATCGACCGTGATCACCACTTTCCCTTTTACTAGCCCCTTTGAAAGATCCCTGAGAGCCTCCGAAACCTCGCTGAGGAGGCATCGCCTATCAATGACTGGCGATATCGAACCATTCTCATAGAGTTCGAGCAAGAACCGCAGGTCCTCCTCGTCGTCCACCTTAATTGGGTTGATGCCCATCTTCTTCTTGCTGGCAATAGAGACCAGAGGCCCTAGGAGCATCGCCTGGGATATGGCGTATCTTGAGCCTCCTAACAGCACGAACAGGCCATCGCGGGCCATCACGCGCCTGTAATCAAAGATCGACCGGCGAGCGATCGTATCCAGGATAAGGTCGTAGCGCTCCACGCCCTTAGTGCAATCCTCCTGGGCATAATCGATGACGTGGTCGGCTCCGATGTCGCGAAGCATCTCGAGCTTTCTCATGCTGTCCACGCCAGTTACCTCGGCCCCGAAGTACTTCGCGATCTGCACAGCGAACGTTCCCATGCCGCCACCGGCACCATTGATCAGGACCTTCTGCCCTTCCTTCAATGGCCGCTTGCCGCGAAGGCCTTGAAGGGCGATCTTGGCCGCCTGGGGTAGGGTGGCGGCATCCTCAAATGATATGCTGTCCGGTTTCGGCATCAATGCATCTTCAGGTACTGCCACATACTCCGCGAAAGCGCCATGGCCGCAGGTGAACAGGTCCCCGAAGACCGGATCGCCTTCTTTCCACCGCTTGGTGTACCTTCCGACTGCCACTACCCGACCCGCTACGTCCGACCCAGGTATCCTGTTCCTTGGCCTGAAGGGGCCGGCAATCCGGGCCGAGACCGCCCCGCCCAGGATCTCGAGATCGGCCGCATTCAACGAGGAGGCATGGACCTTGACCAGTACCTGGTCGTCCCGGGGGGTCGGCCTCTCCACCTCCTCGAGTCGGAGAACGTCCGGAGGGCCATATCTGTCGCATACTATGGCTTTCATGGTGCGATGACTTCTCAGGTATTGTCATCACCAACCATGGTTATAACCACATTCCCTCCCTTGTGTCCCATAACGACGTACCAGTGGGCTTTCATCCCCCCCCCGAAGGATATGTCCTTCGTCGAGGAGTGATTTAGGACCGGCATCCTGTTGTCCCGGGGTGTGGACCTTTCCACCTCCCCGGGGCCTCAGAGCCTCTGGCGATCCGCTTCCGGTCACCACGGTGGCCTTCATTTTATCATCCTCATACTCTTTTTTCAACATCCCAATTAAATCAGCTCATAGCCGCATTGTATCTTGGTACCCTGGGCCATTTCCATGCAAACCATACGATCTGGGAGAGAAGGACCACTTCCACGGCGGAACCGAATATGTAATGAGCCTGGATCTCACCAACAGCTGTTCCGAAAGCGATGAAGATGAAGATCGCACCCAGACCGATGTTCGCGTACCGATTCGCCTTGGCCGGTAATGCCAGGGACAGATAGACCATTAGAGCGGGGATGGTCATCAACATCACGCTCAATAACATCCAGGTCTGCGTGATTTCGAAGACCCATACCTTTCCCACCAGAATATCCGCGATCACTCCCGGTCCGTAGAACCCGATGATGTCGACGTAGATGTACATGAACATAACCGCTGCCCACAGTCCCGCCAACTTGACCTGCGTGGATATCCTCGACTCCTCGAAGACCGGCCCGGTCCCCCGATCCTGGTGCTCCGATTTCTTCTTCAGGCCCATGCCCGTCCCCATAATTTGATCTCGTTCCATTTTTTCATCACCCGGCGATTTTCGCCAAATGTGGCATGGTCGAAAAAGTACAAGCAAATTGGGCCATACATGTATTATAGTTTAAATATTGGAGGGCATATTTAGAGAAATAGTGCCATGAGAACGCTCACCCTCG
>JACXTP010000093.1 GCA_016919625.1 Methanomassiliicoccaceae archaeon | reverse complement strand
GCTGATGGTATGGTCATAAACGTGGCTCGGGGGGAGAGCATCTCCGTAAATCGCTTGGCGGAGATCGTCCTAATGGCTTTCGGAAAGCGGACGGAAGGCAACGTCGCCTATCTTCCTGCCCGACCGGGTGAGATCAAGGACTCCCTGGCCGACATCGGGCGGGCCAAGGATGTCCTGGGCTACCGACCCCGGTTCACCGTGGAAGAGGGCCTCGCTCTGACCATGGAGCGAAGTTAGTGGTCGTTACTTAAAGGGCGCTCAGGCTCACCCCGATGCCCATCAGCCGAGTGATGATCAAGAAGATGGACGTTCTGATATCATTTTCCAATTGCGCGACCTAGGTTCAGGACAATGATTATCTGTGACCTGACCATCCTTGGACCGCTAGGTCGATCGTTGGAGACGACCCGTCTCCCTCGTCGGCGGTGGTGCCATGAAGCTGGAACCTTTCAGATTGGAACGTTACTTCGCCAAGTACGAGTTCAGAGCAAGATACCTATTGTGCAATTCCGACTGCGAGACCATGAGCGTCGATGATCTTTTATCCCTAGAGCCAGAGGCGAGACATAGGCTTTCCTCCCTGCGCTTGGGGTACACCGAACCGCCCGGTTCGCCCTCGCTCAGACAGGCCATATCCTCGATGTATGGAGCCATCGGCCCGGAGGAGGTGGTGGTCCACAGCGGGGCGGAGGAAGCGATATTCCTATTCATGCACGCCGTGCTCCAACCCGGTGATGAGGTGGTGGTGCACTCCCCCTGCTATCAGTCGTTGGAGGAGGTGGCACGGGGCATCGGGTGCAAGGTGCTGCGATGGAATGCTAAACCAGGGGATTGGTCGCTGGACATCGGGGAGCTCGAGGGGCTCATCGGACCGCGCACCAGGGCGGTGGTGGTAAATACACCTCACAACCCCACTGGTCACCTGATGCCCCGATCCGATTTCAAAGGACTGTGCCAGATCGCCGACGAACGGGGAACGGTGCTCCTCTCAGACGAGGTCTATAGAGGCTCGGAGCATGATACTGCGGACCGGCTCCCAGCGGCCTGCGACCTGACCGAGAGCGCCGTGTCCTTGGGAGTGATGTCGAAGACCTATGGGCTGGCGGGACTGCGCATCGGCTGGGTGGCGACGCGCAATCGGGCGGTAAGAGCCGCCATGGAACGTCTGAAGGATTACACCACCATCTGCAACAGCGCCCCGAGCGAGCTGCTGGCGGAGGTGGCGTTGCATCATCGGGAACATATCGAGGCAAGGAACCTGCGCATCATCAAAGGTAACCTCTCATTGCTGGACCGGTTCTTCGAGGCGCGGAGGGACCAGTTCGAATGGAGCAGGCCAAGGGCCGGACCGATCGCCTATCCGCGATGGACCATGGGCGACGTGGACGCGTTCTGTGAGGACCTGGTGGAGACATCGGGAGTGCTCTTGCTTCCCGGATCCGTTTACGAGGACCTCACGGGTCGTTTCCGCATCGGGTTCGGAAGGAGGAACATGCCCGAGGCGCTGGAGGCTTTGAAGGTATATCTGGAGAGCGAAGCAAACCTATTTCACCGTGCAAAGGAATGAGAGGACATGGACCCCGAAATCAGGGGCTGGCCGTTCTATCCGGGCGATTATGTCATGGGCGATCCAGCCTCACATGTGGCCATCCTGATCGTCGGCAGGGGAGCGGTGGACATTCCACCGGACCTGTTTTGCATCAAGGGGATAATGAAGACAGAGAACGTCGGCCTGGAAAAGGTGGTGCTCAACCTCATCTCCAACCCAATGGTGCGCTTCCTCATCGTCTGCGGCAAGGAGGAGTTCGGGCATTTTCCCGCAGACGCGCTGCTCAAGCTAGCCCGCAATGGCACAGACGGCGAGAGGAGGATCGTCGGTGCAATGAGCGCCATCCCTTTCCTTTGCTCCTTACCGAACGAGGCAGTGGACCGGTTCCGGGCCCAGGTGGAGGTGGTGGACCTGGTGCGACCTAAGGACTCCATCGAGATCGTGGCCATGGACCCCATCTATCAGTTCGAGCCGGAACGACGGGACGAGTTGATCGATGTGGCAGCGGCCCTGAAAACCAGGGGGGCTGAACGCTTCCCTTCCGAACCGCTTGTAATCAGCGTCCCCGGTCTGATGGGCGGCTCGGACCGTCTGGGTCACGACCTGCACAAGACCGCTGATGTTATTATAGAGAACATGCTGTGCATGCCATCGGAACGATTGAAGACCGAGGCGGAGATGGCGGTCGTCTCGGATGAGATGGGCACGGCGATGGACCCGGTCAGCGGCATCATATTCCAAGTTTCCAACATCGATCTGGCAAGAAGGATGCGCAGCTATTTCATGGGGGAGTGAGCATGTTCAGGTTCCAATGTAGACAGGAGAAGGTACGGATAGGGGATGTGAACTTCGGGGGCCAGCCAGGTAAGAGAAGGACGGCTTTACTCGGGTCTTTGTTCTATCCACGGCATACTATGGTCCTGGACAGGGTGACGGGGAAGGTGGACCATGCAAAGCTGGAGAAGGCCCTGGCGCAACTGTCCGTGGCGTCCATGGAGACGGAGTGCCCCTTCGGACTGATGCTCTTTGCCGAGACGGGCGGGGCCATGGCATCGTACCTGGAGCTAATGGCGGACCGCAGCCACGCCCCTTTGTTCCTCGACTCTCCCTCTCGAGAAGTGCGGTTGGCCGGCGCAAGGAAGGCCGCGGAGATGGGCATCGCGGACCGAGTGGTGTATAACACTCTTAATGCCGGGGTCATGAAAGAGGAACTTGAGGGCATGGCCGAGGCGGGGGTTCGCAACGCCGTGCTTCTGGCCTTCAACCCTGCCGACCTAGGCACCAAGGGGAAGATCTACCTCTTGGAGAATGGTGGTGGCATATTGTCCCAAGGACTGATCGACATGGCGAGGGGGGCCGGTGTGAAGAACCTGCTGCTGGACATGGCCGTGCTGGCCACGGAGCAGTCGGCCGGGAGCGCCCTTCGCGCCCTGACCGTCTCGAAATCCAAATGGGGGCTGCCCTGCGGTTGCGCACTGCACAACGCGGTGGAATCCTGGCCCATGGGACAGAGGGTCAAGGCCCAGGAACCCGGCATCTATCGCCATGTGGACACGGCGTCAACGGTCATCCCTATGATGGCAGGTGCCGACTTCGTGATGTTCGGACCGATCGAGTCCGCCAGAAGGAACATGCATGCTGCCGCCTTCACGGACGACCTTCTGCGCCAGTCCACTGAGGAGCTTAGGTACGACCGCGAGGCTCAAGGTAATCATTAGATGGAGGTTCAGACCCATGGGTTCCGGCTGTAGCCGTAGCGCTGACAGAGCCTGTTGATCTGGTCCAGGTATGCCTTGGCCTCTGCCTGGTCCCCCATGGCGGCATGCGCCTCAGCCAGGTTCTGCAACACCCCCGTGTAGTAGATGCTTTGGTCGCCATAGTAGCGTTCGACGGCGGCCAGCTGCTTCTCGTACTCGCGGACGGCCCGGTCTGGGCGGCCTAGAAGCCGGTGCATGTGACCCGTCTGGTTTAGCACAGCGGCCAACATGGGGTCGTCCTCCCCGTCCGGTTGGAGGTGCTCCTCTACGATGGAATAGTACTTCAGCGCCTTGGCATACTCCTTTCGGTTCGAATAGGCCAGCGCCAACATCCTCATCCTTCGCATCTGGTCCTTGCTCCCCTCATCGTCACGCTTTTCATCCAGCGCGATGGAGGCCGACAAAACCTCCTCAGCCTTCTTGCTCTCCCCTCTGGTAAGGTACACGGAGGCAAGGTTGCCCATGGACATGGATACCTCGGCGCTCTCCTCACCATATAGCGTCTTGGCCACCGCGATCTCCCGCTTGTAGATGTCCTCCGCCTCCTTCTCCTCGTCGTTCATGAGGTAGATCTCGGCGGTCGATTCGAGCAGGTACATGAACTCCGGGGTGTAGACCCGTCTTGCCCTCTCCGCTGCCGCCACGGCCTCAAGGTAGAAGGCCTTGGCCAGCTCGGGATTGTACTCGTTCTCGTAGAAGTGGGCTACGTGGATCATCACCTCGATGTGCTCCGGGGAACCCTCGCCGAACGTGCGCATGCTAAGGTCCACCGCGGCGGCGCACATCCGCACCATATGCTCCCTGTCCTGCTGTGGGTCATAAAAACGTCCAGTGCTGCGATTGGTGGACTCGGCCACGTCCCCTTTGAGGATGGCGACCATGTGGTTCAAGGCGTCCCGACGGAAGTTGATGGCCTTGCTCTGGTTCCCCTCCTTGTCCAATACGTCGGCGAACAATATCAGGTGCAATGGATAATAGGGCAGATCCATGCCAATGTACTGGCGATCGACCTCGAGCGCCTGTTTGGCCGCCAACTTCGCCTCCTGCAGCTCGCCCAGCTCGAGCAGGTCCCGCGCCAGAAGTTCCAAGGAGACGGAGTGGAGGACCTCGGAGCCTTCCATGTTGGAATAGATGACGACCAGCCTCTCCATGGTCCGGGCGGCCCCGGCCAGGTCGCCCTCTGCCTTCAGCTGGGAATAGCTGTTGCTTAGCTCCCAGATCTGGTGATCATAGGCGCCTCCCTCATCGTTCCAGTTCATCGGTTCTCCTTAGCGGGCTCGATAGCTTGCCTGGTAGTTAATTGGTGTCACAATATCATCGCTCTTCCAGCGCCATCGCCACAAAATAGCTCTCTGGCATCCCAAATAGGTTGGGATTGATCTCTCCGATTTTCTTATTCTGGGACCAGAGGGCCACATAGGCTTCGATGGCCGTGCCGTTGAACACATCCGGGTCCTCGATCTGGTACTTGACGAACTGCAACAGGCCGGCCTCGGTCTCCAGATTATAATCGTCTCCCATCTTTGTGATGCTGAAGACATTCAGGGTCTTGTTCTCCACCTGATCGAAGTTGCCATTCAGCAAGCTGATCGTCAACATGCCCTCGCCGTCATTGAAATCCAAGGACACCTCGTACTCCGCCGTCTCCGTGCCGTTCCACTCACCGGAGGAGCTCACATACATCTTGCCGGTCGCCGTGATTTCAGGGCCGGCGGAATAAGTGAGGGCCGATATCACGAACGCCACGACCACTATGGCCACGATGATGATGACCATCACCAACCCCCATCGTCCATCCAATCTGGATTTCGCAGCGTCGTTATCCGGGTTCATATGTCCTCGTTAGGCAATTGCCATCGCTCCGATATAATCGTGACTGTCTGGTCCCCCTCGCCTCTTACGGACCTCGTTCATCGCCCCGGAGCTGATGGTGCCGACGTGAACGAATCGGTCCGATGGCAGCTTAGTGGCATTGAAACCGGTGCATTCGGGGCCACCATCTCCAACCCAGGTTCTTAAGGTACCTTATAGTGCGAAGGATGCGATCGTCACCCATTTGCACGCCCCGAGATGTCCACTAGAATGGACATAATATCACTAGCTCCGGTTCACGACCTTGAGCTGGCTGAAATCATAGCACTTCACCGGGCAGGCGGACTCGCAGTTCTTGCAGGCAGTGCCCAGGCAGAGCTCTGTCTCCACCTGTATCCTGTAATCGTCCTTACCAATTTCCTGCACCTTCAGGGCGCGTTCTGGGCACCGCTTCTCGCAGGACTTGCATCCAGTGCATCCATCGAAGTTTCCCATGAGGTACACTCCGACCTGGTCCAGCACTTTAAGGCCCCGGTTCCCTAGGATAGGGATATCGGAAGAGACGATCCTGATGGTCTCCTTCGGTCGTTTGATGGGCGGTAACGGGCGATAACCTCCGTCCTTGAGGTACTTGTTGAACATCTCCATGGGCATGCCCTCATCCCAGTAGGCGATCTCGTTGACGTAAATGTCCTCGAATGCCTTCGATAAGGCGAACATGATGTGCTTGGAGCTGATGGCGTTGGCCACGTCCTGCATATGATCCAGTCCGTCGTCGTCGACCAGGATGTCGTATGCCATCATCAGCGAAGTGTTGCCCGCCTGCACCATCTTGTCGATCCTCCGCGGCACCAGACCGACAGTCTGCGCCTTGAGGGGGTCGACATAGGTACCGGACGCTCCCGCCAAGTACATGGTCTTGACCTCGTCGTCGTCGATGCCGACCTCTTCAATCAATGTGCGGTGACCGGCTCGGATGGCGCCCATGGCCTTGCCCGCCTCATGCAGGTCCGACTCAGTGAAGGATATGCCGCTCATAAGGTGCATCTTCTTGTCCATGGTCGCCACATTGGGCAACTGGATGATGCCGCTCTCCAAGCCCAGGGCCACGCAGGCCACGCAACCGGTGCCGGTGATACCCCGGGCAGGGACGCTCTCCAGGATGTCGCCTACGCCGGTCCTGGGATCGATAAGGGCGGTCTTGATCGGTTTCAACTTCGAATCGAGGACATAATTGTACCACTTGCCGTCCGGTCCAATGGACAGGTCGGAGATGGCCTCGGGGGCAGCGAGCATCCCAAACTCGATGGACTGCCCTTCCATGGCCGGTCCCGCGGCCGCTGACCCTGTGTAGAGCTCGCCCTTGTAGAGCAGGCCCATCTCCGCGTTAGTGCCGTAGTCGGTGACCATGCAGGTCTCCTTCTTGTCCATCATACCAGTCTTCATGATCATGGCGAGGGCGTCCGCGCCAATCTCATGGCGGATGGAGGGCGGGATGCGCACCTCGGCGTCCTTGCGGACATTGCAGAAGCCGAGTTCGTCTGCCTTAAGACTGTGGGCCTTGCGCTCCGGCACCTTAACGTTCAACCTCTTCAAGAGGGACTGGCCAGCGAATGCTAGGTCACGGATCTCGATGTTCTCGAACATGCTTAACTGGGCGGGGTTGCCGCAGCAGCTGACCCGGACGATCTCGTTGGCAGGTGTGCCGTGCAGGGCGATGAGCTTGTCCACTGTCTCCATTATGATGCGATGGCCTACCTCATTGCCGTTCTCTAGCCAGAAATGCAGGTGGTCCATGATGTTGGCGCCTGGTAAAGGGTGCCTCATGGTGATGGAGGTCGATACGATCTTTCCATGATTGGACAGGTCCACCAGGTGGGACCGGTATCCGCTGGTTCCGAGGTCAAGGGCGACACCGTAAGCCATGCTGTATCACTCTGGTGGGTAACTGTCGCATGCGTATAAAAAATCGAGCCCAGATTGCATTACTGGATGGTGTTAAAAAGCATGTTCTCTTTGAATCTGAAATGAACCAGGGGGCGGAAAAAAACAGAAGTCCTAGTAACTTCCATCACAAATCAAGCTCGATTGGATTTATGTAGAATGGGCATGATTCGATTGCGTATGACCTCCTGCGAAAGGTTCGATGCCGCCTTGGATATGCGACCGGTCGATCGGCCCCCATTGTTCTATCAGCATCTCGGGGCTGCTAAATCGATCTTGCAGCACACGGGGCTGACCATGCGAGAAGGGTTCCATGACCCGGAGACCTTTGCGAAATTGGCGACGGCTGCCTACCACCTTTACGGTTTCGATAATGTCATGGCCGGGTGGGGTGACCTGCTCATCGAGGCTCAGGCGCATGGCATGCAATGGAAGTTCCCAGAGAAGGATTTCTATCCCCGCCCCGCCCAATATCTGGACCTGGGGAAGGCGGATGATGTCGTTCCAGTGGACCCGATGAAGGATAGGTTCTGGTCGGTGCCGCTGAAGGCCGCTTCCCTGATGCAGCAAAGAATAGGGAAAGAGGTCAAGGTGATGGGGTGCCTGGACTCGCCTCTGCTGATAGTTTCAGAACTGATCGGGATGGAACAGGCACTGATGGCGGAATACAACTCCCCGGACCTGGTGCTGGGGCTGGTGCGGAAGATCCTGGGGTCGTGCCAAGCATACGGGGAGGAAGCTAGCCGCATCGGGCTGGACACCATCTTCATGGACAACTCCTCGGCAGGGGGGGAGCTGAACTCGCCCGAGTTCTGCGAGAGGTTCGACCATACCAACTTGCGCGAGCTGATGGCCTCATTCAGGGCAAAAGGGCTCCACCTGGTGTTGCACAACGATTCCATCCAACCTTATCTGGACATGCAATTGGCGCTAAAACCCAAAGGTCTGCACTTCCACCTGAAATCGGTCGATATGGTGAAGACTTTCGATATGTTGAGAGGAAAGACCTGCACCTTCGCCGGAATAGATCACCAGGTATTGTTGTTCCAGAAAACACCAGCGGAGATCGACGCCGAGGTGCAAAAGGTCTTGAAATGTTGGGGGGACTCCCCCGGTTTGTCGATTAGCGGAGGCTGTGAGCTCGCCTACAAAACCCCGGTCGAGAACATCAAGGCTTTGAAGGATGCGACGGAAAAGTACGGTCGTAAAGGTTGAGAGCTTCGCGGTTGACGGAAATGGCAGTGTTTACCCCTAGGAGAGCAGTGTACTAGGAAGCACCCTTCAACCGCGAAGCGTATGTTATTGGAAGGTTAGGGCAGGAGCCTTCCCGCAAGACCCCTGCCCCGGGGATGTTTCCCCATGGGCCTTCTCCATCTTTTATTTACAGGTAATAATTTTCCTTTTGGGTTTAAATAATTTATCATTATAAGGATTTGTTTATCACAATGAGG
>JACXTP010000092.1 GCA_016919625.1 Methanomassiliicoccaceae archaeon | reverse complement strand
GCGACGGGTTGAGAACTAGGAAAAAACGCTTTAATACCCTCGAGGAAGTCTTCTTCATCATGGAGAGAAAATCGGCTAGTTTCGAACTGGCACAGCTAGCCCTTGACGAGGACTCGTGCAAGATCCTCGCCTACACCTATCATAACCCCAGGTGCGTCAAGGACATTTGTGGAGATCTGAAAATCCCCCAGGTCAAGGCCTACCGTCGCATACGGGAGCTTGAGGAGCTGGGCCTCATCAAGAGCGTCGACACCGCCGCCAGGAAGAGGCTTTACACATCCAACATCGAAAGGATCCAGATGACACTGAACGAAGCACACATTTCTATGACAGCCGAGTACAAGGATGGCGCCAAGAGCTCGTTCGACCTTAAGTTCGACACCGATGCCGGCAACGCCGTGGAATGCGCCACCAGATGACCTAGCTCATTCTTCCTTCGCTTCGATCAACAGGCCGTAGAACGAATCGGCCGATCGCTTCGCGCTCTCCTTATCTTCCATTGGCGCCAACATGAGGCGCCCGTTGATGTAAAGCGTGATCTCAAGCCCGGAACGCCGCGCCACGATCATGACCTCTTTGTCCTCGACCTCATAACCATTCTGAGCCAGAGCCGCCGCGGAGGCCTTCAGGTCATATCGCACCACCGTTTGGGGGATGGCCGACATGGCCTCGCCCTTGCAGACCCTGATCAGCCTATAGTTCATGCCGCCCTCTCCCTAGCCTCGATAAGCTCATTCCGTCCCTGCCGATTCCATGCAAAGAGGGTAGAAGTCGTCCGCCGCCCCCTTTGCTAGATCCTTCTCCATGGGATGGATGAGCAACTTCCCGGTCCGGTAGACGGTATACTCCACCCCGTCCTTCGATGCGACCACCATCAGACCCTTGTTCTCCACAGAATAGCCCAGCGCCCTCAGCTTCATCGCAGTCCTATCCAGGTCGAAGCGCACCGGCTCCAGTGGGATGCAGGTGTTGGCCTCGGAGTTGCAGATCCTAACAACCTTGAACCTCATGGCCCTCTAACGAGAATATGCATTGCGAGCATCTTGATTTGAAGTCTTCCAATGTCCCTTCGTTGACGATGAGGTGATCGGCCATGGCGATCAAGGAACCCAACCCCCAGCCAAGCTCCCTCTCGTCCCTCTCATGGAACTCCTGCCAGTCCTTCGGCGCATCGAAGCGGGCCCTCGCCCTCAACCGCTCGAAACGAGCATTAGGGCTGGAATGTATCGCCAGTAAGGCCGTGCGTCCCGACAGTTCCCTTTTGAAGACCTCCAGCTCCATCAAGCCCCGGCTCCCATCAATGACCGTCCGTTGGCTCTTGACATGAAGGACCGCCCTCTTTGCCCAGACGTCGTAGCCATGGCGTATCCTTTCCTCATTGGCGAAACCGCCCACGCCCTTGTCGTTCTTGGCCACGCCAGTTCGGTTCGCCTCTTCCCGGACCACATCCCCCATCCTGACCACTTCATATCCCTTCGCCAAAGCCACCTGGACGAACTCCTCCTTCCCCGCTCCAGGCATGCCAGCGATGACTATGACCGTCATAGGACCACGGTGCCATGAACCACCTGTGATTATATGAAAAGAGGGGCGTTAGTCATTTTCACCGACCGCATAAGCTGGGGAAAATGATATAACCGGGTTACGGGGATTAAGGCACAACATCTGACGCCTCTGGGCGAAGGGAGGAATGGGATTGCAATCGGCCAAACCAGTGGAGAGCGTGCTCGACGACATCATCAAGGCGGAGTTTCAGAACCAACCCATGGTGGAGAGCGTATCGGTGGTGTCCAAGAGTGGACTGATAATTACTGGCGAGCCGTCCAAGCTGCCCTCTAAACCGGAGATGTTCTCAGCGATGGTGTCCGTCATTTTCACCTCGGCCGAGTCATGCCGATCTGACACCAAGAAGGACAAGCTGGACCATATAATCGGCGTTTACAAGACAAAGAAGATATTCGTCCAGGAGCTCAGCTCCAGTCTCATGGTCGCGGTGACCACCGAGAAGGACGCCAAGGACGATGAGATATTGAGGCGCATCCAGAACGTCGTCAATAAAACCAAGGAAGAGCTGATCTGGCTGCGCTGAGCTTAGATCAAATTGTCAGCGATGTTGTCCAGTATGCGGTCACAATAGATGCAACGTAGCACTGGTGGGTTCTTCGATTCGACGTTGAACTCCGGTTCCACTGGCTCTTTGAGGTTGGTGATGCAGTTGGGGTTGCTGCAGCGAGCCTTGCCCCGGACCACGTCGCCCAACCGCACATTGTGCTTCTCCGCCACATTGAAGTCCCGGATGATGTTGATGGTCGCCTTCGGAGCTATCAGCGCGATCTTGTCCACGTCCTTGGGGTCGAGCTCTCGGTCCTCCACCTTGAGCACGTCCTTCCATCCTGATTTCTTCGATGGCACGTGCATAAGCACGCTCACTGGGCTCTGGACGTTATCGCCGTCCAGACCGATGATGCGCAGCACCTTCAACGCCATCCCGCACTCGATATGGTCGATGACCGTGCCGTTACGGATCGGTGTGACCTTGAACTCCTTCATCACAATTGGCCTCCCAGGACGAGCATGAGCAGGGCCATCCGCACCGGGACGCCGTTGAAGGCCTGCTCAAAGTACTTGGCATGGGGCGTCTGGTCCACATCAGGGGATATCTCGTCCACCCGGGGAAGCGGGTGCATAATGATCATGTCGGTCTTCGCCTCCCTCAGGGTGGACATGTCCACGCGATAGGTGCCAGCCACCTTCTGATACTCGGCGATGTCGGGGAAACGTTCCTTTTGGATCCTGGTGATATATAGGACATCGGCATCGAGGATGACCTCTTCCAGTT
>JACXTP010000091.1 GCA_016919625.1 Methanomassiliicoccaceae archaeon | reverse complement strand
GGTCATGGTCGGATAGCGGTCCATAGGTCACGACCGACGCAGGCGTCGTTGGACATGACATCGAGGAACTCGTTGGGATATGGTTGTAGGAAGGTCTGCTGGCGCAGATACTCCTGATCGAACCGTGCTATCCAGGTGCGGACCATGCCTACAGCCACGGTGATGGGCAGCTTTCCCTCGCGGTACTTCTGCAGAGCGTCCAGGAACTCCGCCTTCTCCTCCGGGTTGAGATCTGAGGAAACGTACCCGAATGCATGCAGCAGAACGTTGACGCCCGATCCGCAGCCCGGGGGTCGGGCCATTGCGGTGCGTAGATGGTTTCGGTATCTGGTCATGACCTCGCCCACCTGCAACCCCTCGTGGTTAGCCACCAGCCGCCCCAAGGCCTTCAACTCCTTCTGGCTATAGTACATCATGAGCAGTTTGTTGCGGGCGTGGAAATCGACCAAGGCCCCCATCCCATCTTCTGCATTAATCTGACGGTATTCGGCGAGGGTGAATAATTTTGTAAGGAAATGTTCCCCGATCCGGAGGTTGATCAATCTAGCCTCGTCCTCGATGGCCAGGTCCTTGAAGCGGAGCATGACCTCACGCCCAAAGAAACCGCTCTCCTTGGCGGTGAGGGAAGCCACCTTCTCCCCCATCGGGTAGACCTTTACATCCTTGATCCCGCAGGAGGGAGAACGGGACTTGAGCAGGAACCCGTCAACCTCCGGAAGACCATCCAAGTATGAAGAACTGAAGGATGAAGCTAGTTCGGTCACGTCCTTGCCTGTGCTCGGTTGCACCAATCGAAGGGCGTCCCCCACCTGAACCACCCGGATCGGGTCCCGTGGTACACCCAGGCCGATCTCCACCTCCATGCACACTGGAATGAAGTCCGCATAGTTCATCAGACGCCTCACGAACTCGCTGGGGACCATCTCGCCATTGTAGCGGCAGCGATCGAACTCGATGCATTTGCTGATCACTATCCGGGGACGTGAGAACTGCCGAGTTTTCATATGTCTTTGGTGGTTGCCCGACCCTAATCATCTTTTCGTTGCAGATAGGTTGAAGCGGCGTCAAATCCATTGAGAACGATATGCGTTTTTTGCGCATGACCGGGGTGGGGGCGCTTGTGGTGGGAGCGGCGCTGATCGCGGTAGGGATCTACCAAGGCGATGTGGTGGTTGCCCTCGTTCTCATCTTCCCTGTGCTGGTCTCCACCGGGGGGATCGGCGCGTTAGGGATCATCCTCCTCGCTCTGGGCGTCATGGCTTTGGTCTTCGACCGATTCATGGATGGAAGTGTTATAGAGGAGGGATGTCAGGGGGTAGAGAATGAAAGGGCGAGGGGGAGCACGGATTACGGAGGAGTGGTGCTTATCGGCCCTATTCCCATCATCTTCGGGTCAAACCCCCGTGCCGCTCTGGTGGCCGCCGCCGTGGCCATAATCATCCTGGCCATCGTACTCTTGCTGGTCCTAGGTTGATCCCAGCAATTGCTCGGCGACCTTGAAGAGATCCTTACGGTCCTTGCCCGCCGCTTCTCTGACCTTGCCGATCAGTTGGATATAACTCTCATATGGTTGGTCACGGCGACGCAAAGCCCGACTGAGCGACTGCTCGAAATCGTCCTCCTTGCGGCGCTTCTCGACCGCCTCGGCCAGACATTCCCTCTCCACTGGTGTCAGCGTTTCCAGCTCTCCACCACCTTGAGGAAGTTCTGGAAGATCTCATAGCCATGTTCGGTGTTCTCCACCTCGGGATGGAATTGAAGGCCGAATAGTGGACGGGAACGGTGACGGACCGCCTCGATGGGGCAATCATCGGTGCGGGCCAGGACCTGAAAGGCATCTGGCAGTGACTTGACCTCGTCGTTATGGGACTCCCATACCTGGAACTGCTTTGGAAGGCCGGAGAAAATCTCACCCTCCTCTAGAACATGGAGAGCCGCCGCTCCGAACTCGGGCCTCTGGGCCGGTCCGATGCTGCCACCGAAATGGGTGCACATGAACTGGTGACCGGCACAGATGGCTAGAATCGGCCCGGGGAACCGGTCCAGATAAACACCGTTGTTCCCCATGCGCCCCGCCTCGCAGGCCACGCTCGGCGATCCTCCGGAGAGCACAAGAGCATCGGCCTCCTCCACTTCTTCGAAGGGGGTACTGTTGGGAACGATCTTCGTGTCCACCTTAAGATATTTGAGCACCCGCCACTCGCGATGCGTCCATTGCCCACCGTTATCGACCACAAGGACCTTCATCGGGAGAGTGAAGGCGGGTTGGGATATTAAATCGATTTGCGCCTGACCAAGGAGCGGTGTCGCGGACGAATAATAAAAAGTGTTATATCACAGGCTGACCTGGTTCTGGATGATGAAAGCGGTCATCTTCGACCTAGGTCATACCCTTATCGACTACTATCACGAATGGCGCGCCCCAGAGCAAAAAGCCATCCATCAGTTGTATCGACACCTTACGGACTACGGGGTGGTGGCTGAGGAGGTCGCGTTCGCCAAGGACCTCTCCTCGGTCCTGGACCTAGGTAGGAAGAAGAAGGCAGAAGATATGGTGGAGATACCCTTGCGGGAGGTCCTGCAACGCATCTATGAACGATATGGGTGCGATGGGGACGAGGACCTCATGGTGGATGGTTTCGACATCTTCTATGAGGTGCTGGTTGAGCATAGGAAGCCCTTCCCTGGCACGGTGGAGATGCTGGAGGGATTGAAGGACCGGGGATACGCCATCGGTCTGGTCTCGGATGTCGCCTGGGGGCTGCCCTCAGAGTACCCCCAAAAGGACATGAGCCATTTCGGCATCGATATCTTCTTTGACGATATGGTCTTCTCGACGGACGTGGGATTGAGGAAGCCCCACCCCCGGCTCTTCAAGTTGGCCGTCTATAACCTTGGAGCGGATATCGAGGAATCCATCTTCGTGGGCAATTCGCTGCAGGCGGACATCAAGGGAGCGCTCAGCGTGGGCCTTAAGGCCATTTTGAAGGATTCGTGCTATTATGAACACGATGACTCCATAGTCCCCACTGGCAGGATATCCTCCTGGGATGATCTGGAGCAGTTCTTGGTCTGAGTCTCACTCCCACTCGATGGTGGCCGGTGGCTTATGCGTGATGTCATAGACCACCCGGTTCACGTCCGCCTTCATCTCATTAGTGATGCGAGTGGACATCCTTTCCAGTACGTCGTGGGGAATACGGGAGTAGGCCGCGCTCATGCCGTCGATGGAAGACACCGCCCTTATGGCGATGGTCTTGCCATATGCGCGGCGGTCGCCGTGGACGCCCACGGATTGGCATGGCAGCAGCACCGCAAAATATTGCCAGGGGCGTTCCATCTTGCCCTGGTCTGAAGCCTTCTCGAGCTCCTCCTCTACGATGGCGCAGGCATCACGGACGATCTCGACCGCATCTGGGGTGGCCTCGCCGATTACCCGGATAGCCAACGCCGGGCCGGGGAACGGTTGCCTCTCGCAGACCTCTATGCCTAGGTAACGGGCCACTTTGCGCACTTCGTCCTTATACAGGTCCCGCAGCGGTTCCACCAACTGCAGATGCATGTCCTCAGGCAGGCCACCCACGTTGTGATGGCTCTTGATCGTGTCCCGAAGATGGTCCCCGCTCTCGATCCAGTCCGGGGCTATGGTGCCTTGGACCAAGTACTCGGCGTGGAACTCCTTGGCCTTTCGTTCGAAGACGCGGATGAAGCGCTCCCCGATGATCTTGCGCTTCCTCTCCGGCTCAGACACCCCCTTGAGGGCCTTGAAGAACTCCTCGGAGGCGTCGACTATCTCATAGTTGATTCCCAGACGGCGAAACATCTCGTCCACGTACTGGTTCTCGCCCTTGCGCATAAGCCCGGTGTCTACGTAAACGGTCAAAAGCCGGTCACCAATGGCCTTTGCCACCATGTCAGCCGCCACGGTGGAATCCACCCCCCCGGAGCAAGCGATTATGGCCCGGCCCGGTATGGCGGTGCGGAGCTCCTCCACCTTCTCTTCCACGAACCCTTTGGCGTCAAACATCAGCGGCTCAACTCCTCGGAGTCCTTCTCAACCTTGTCCGCCATCTCTTTGCGGTAGAGCTCCAGTCCCTGCCTTAACCGAGGTTCCTTGATGGAAAGTATCTCCACCGCCAGTAGGGCCGCGTTATCGCCTCGGTCCAGACCGACCGCGGCCACAGGGATACCCGGGGGCATCTGGACTATCGATAGAATGGAATCTAAGTTCACGCCGCCACTGACCGGAACTCCAATGACTGGTTTTGTGGTGATGGATGCCACAACCCCAGGTAGTGCCGCGGATAGGCCGGCCACTGCGATGAACACGTCGGCGTCGCTTTCAGTGACCAACTTCTTTACCCGTTCCGGCGTGCGGTGGGCCGAGGCGACGTGCATTGATGATGTCACATCGAACCTCTGCAAGATGGCCTGGGCCTTCTTGCATATCTCGGCATCGCTCTTGCTTCCCATCACTATGAGGACTTGCGGCATCGTGGCCACTGACCTCTTGCTAATTAAAAAATATTTGCCCAAAGAGAAAGGTAAAAATGAAGGTACGGGAAAGGGTTTTTAGCTCTTCATGATCGCCAGCAGGAACACCCCGATGGCCACCAAAGCACCCATAAGGGCGGCGAGGATGTACGTGAAGGCGTCCCAGACGACCTCAGCTAGCGGCTGGGGTATGTCGATGACCCTCGGGCCACCCCAATAACATAGATATGCCCAGACGATCCCAACGACCAGGCCGACGACCAACAGCACTACGCCGATGGTTCTGCTCTTGCCGCTTCCGAAATAAGCTGTGAATATACCGGCCAGTAACATCATCAAAGAGAAGACAAGGACCAGCACTGTCAGGAACTCCCACAGATCCATTAGCTTTCACCTTTCCATTTATTGATCAGGAAGGATTTGACCAACGGCACCCTTTGCGCCCATCGCGCTGTGGTCCGGCAATAGCCAGTAACCCGTTGCCACCCTTTCGCTTGCGGCCCGTTAGGTTGTCATAATTCTTAAAAGTTTCTACCTAGCTAAATGTAGGCCTAGACGGATTTCCCTTCCATCCAGATAATTATTTTTTTACTATTTGAAAATCATTACAGATAAGGCTCGGCCCGTGTCCGGACCTGTTGCCAATCCGGGATGTTCGTCAAGGCCCCCCTCTCTTCTACCACAAAGGAGGAGGTTGCCGCCCCAAAGACCGCGCAATCCCTAAGGCCCAAGCCTCGTAACTTTCCTGCGTAGAAGCCTGCCCGGAATGCATCGCCCGCGCCAGTGGTGTCCACCACCTGCCTCGCCTTCACCGAGGGTATGTGAAGACTTTCCTCTGGCGTGAAGAGAAGGCACCCTCTCGCACCCTGTGTCACCACCACCAACTTCACGAGTTCCAACATCTGCTCGGGACGTTCCATCTCCATATAGCTCAGGGCGGTCCGCAGCTCGTTCTCATTGCCGAAGAAGGCCTCGGCCTGTCCCATCATCCTCCGGAACGGTTCAGGACGCCAAACGTGATGGACCTCCTGGGCCGGGTCGAAGGCCAATGACGCGCCCGATCCTTGCAACCCATCCACCATACGAAGGTAATGCTCTGGGCGACCGGTCATTATGTGCACATAACTGGCCAGCCTTGCCCGTCCCAGCCTTGGCTCCTGTTCCTCCATGCGCCCCATGGCGCCCTGGTACACGAAGGCGATCTGGTCATGCTCTCGGTCCGACATCACCCAAACCGTTGGGGTATCGGAACCGGGGACCTCCACCAGGTCGGTGAGGTCAACGCCTTTGTTCAGCATCAGGTCGCGGAACTCCACAGGTAGGTCGCTCCCTACGAAAGATACCAGTGCCGTGGGGACCCCTAGTCCGGCGGCGAGCGTCGCCACGTTTGCCGCGGTACCGCCGAAATAAAGTTTCTTTTCCAGAACATCGACCGAGGTGTTCTTGGGAGGGAATCGCTCCAGCGCCAAGATGTAATCCAGGTTGGTGTGCCCGCACACGCATAGGAACGGTCCTGACGTCATGTGCCCTCTTTCCAGCTTTGGAGATACTCCAGCTGGTCCTGGTTGAGCGTGTCGATTTTCACTCCCATCGACCCGAGGGCCAATCGCGCCACCTCATCGTCCATCTCCTTTGGGATGGTGTAGACCACTGGCCTCATGCTGCCTGAGTTCCTCACCAGATGCTCCAGGGCAAGGGCTTGGATGGAGAAGCTCATGTCCATTATCTCCACTGGGTGTCCCTGACCTGCGCTCAGGTTCATGAGACGGCCCTCCGCGATCAGATAGGCTCTCCTCCCGTCCTGGAACCGATACTCCTCCACGAATTCCCTGACCCGTTTCGGGGATCCGGCCAGTTCCTCAAGGGCCTTCCGGCTCACCTCGTTATCGAAATGACCTGAGTTGCCTAGGACGCATCCATCCTTGAGGACCTGCAGGTGCTCCCGACGCACCACGTCCTTGCATCCAGTGGCGGAGATGATGATGTCCGCCTGCGGCGCCGCCTGTGCCATGGGCATTACCTGGTACCCCTCCATCCTGGCCTCAATGGCTCGGATGGGGTCCACCTCGGTGACGACCACATTGGCGCCTAGACCCTTTGCTCGCATGGCGATGCCCCTGCCACACCAACCATACCCAGCCACGACCAGGGTCTTCCCGGCCACCAACAGGTTGGTGGCGTTCATGAAGCCATCGAAGGTGGACTGTCCCGTGCCGTATCGGTTGTCGAATAGGAACTTCATCTGAGCGTCGTTAACCGCCATGACCGGGAATCTTAGCCCGCCCTCCCTGGCCATGGACCGGAGGCGGATGACCCCGGTGGTGGTCTCCTCGTTGGCGCCACGCACCGGTTCAAGCTGGTCCTTGCGGGAGGTGTGCAGCATGGTAATGAGGTCCGCTCCGTCGTCGATGACGTAGTCAGGCCCCATGTCCAGTACCTGGTTCAGGTTCTCGTAGTATTCATCCGTGCTCTCCCATTTCTTGGCATAGACCTTTATCCCTTGCTCCTTCAAGGCCGCTGCCACGGAATCGTCGGTGGATAAGGGATTGCACGAGGCCAAACGAACCTCCGCACCCGCCCGAGCGAGGCTGATGGCCAACATACCGGTCTTAGCCTCCACGTGCAGGGCCATGCCCACCTTCGTCCCCTTGAGCGTGCCCTCCTCCATCTGGCGAGTTCGGACCTGGGCCAGGACCTTCATGTGGGCCTCGGCCCATTCCAAGCGTCTCCTCCCCTTCACAACGAGTTCGTTGTCCATTCCATCACCTCTGAGCTGAACGTGTTAGACCGATCTTGCCCGCCGCCTCAGATTCTGGCATATTCCCTCCAAGGTGATCGCCAGGTTCTCGTGGTTGTTGAACGAGGCCAATGCCCTCTCCCTCTCCTTGGGGTCTAACCTCAGCTCCTTCGCAAATGCCAACATGCCGCTCACCGCCCGGGTCAGCTCGTCCACGATGGCAATGTCCGCCGCCAGCGAGGTTCGGGACAGTGGGTTGAGGTCGATGGCGATGACCTTCTTGCCCATCTTCTTCAAGGCCATGGCCCGGTCCCCGTCCTCCAGGGGGATGAGCACTACGTCGGAGCTGAATATGCCCTCCAGCGTGCACTTCGCCCGATCCGAGGCGATGTGCGGTAGCGTCGCGTCCGGAACCCGCCCGAGCACGCGGATGCCTCCCTGCTCCTCCAAATAATCACAGACCTTCTGGACGCGTTCCTCACTGCGATGAAAGAGGTTGACCTCGAGCTTTGATGAGGTCAGGCGGGCTAGGTCCGCCAGGCCTTTGGCGGCCAACGCAGCTGCGTTCCCGTTCACGGTGATGACCGGCCTCTTCGCCCCCATCAACAACGCCACTGCCGCCCTCTCGGCCCCTTGCGCCTCCGTGGTGGTGCGCTCCCCTATCAGATAGTCGAACGCCTCCCCCCGACCATGAGCGATCAGACCCGTGGGGGCGACGATTCCCTCTCGCACCATCTCTCCCATGTGCTCCCTTGTCACCAGGGATCTGTAGCGAGGGTGGTCCTTGGATATCTCCACGACCTCCAGGAGGGAGATGCCTGCTCATAACCATTGCTGCCTAAGAAAAACGACTGAAATCCATAAAGAATTAAATATAGACCATGGAAAAATTAATAAAGGTTTGCATAAAGCTTATATAGCGATATATGTTCTCCCTTATAAGCACCGCAGTAGCTCGGTGAGACTCTGGTGAATCATGAAACTTCTGGGTAGTGTCCAGGAAGTGTCTTTTGAAGGCCGCTTGATCGTTCGCGGTTCCTTCGCCCCGCCTATCGCGGCCACGGTCACGGACAACCGCATGCGTCCGTTGGGTCGAGTGGCCAGAGTATTCGGTCCGGTGGCATCGCCTTACGTCTCTGTCGAGCCGATGAGGGGTCAGACCCTGCTCTCGGTAGTGGGGAAGCAGGTATATGTGGAGGAGGTCGAACCAAATGCCAAAGCCAAGGGAAGGGACAGACGAGATAGAAAGATGTCCTGAGTGTAACAGTGGCCACCTGGTCCGCGACTATGAGCGGGGGGAGCTCATATGCGAGGAGTGCGGATTGGTCATAGACGACCAGTTCATCGACCTAGGCCCTGAGTGGCGCGCTTTCGATGTGGAGCAAGGCGAGAAGAGGGCTCGTACCGGCGCCCCTATGACCTATACCATCCACGATAAGGGGCTTTCCACCGAGATCTCCTGGAAGAACAAGGACTCATACGGTAAGAGCATCCCGACCAGGAACAGAGCACAACTGTACCGCCTGAGGAAATGGCAGCGCAGGATCCGGGTGTCGAACGCGACGGAGCGCAACCTCGCCTTCGCCCTGAGCGAGCTGGACCGCATGGCCTCGGCCATGGGTCTGCCCAGGAACGTGCGCGAGACCGCTGCCATGATCTATAGGAAAGCGGTCAACAAGAATCTCATCCGGGGGCGCAGCATCGAGGGCGTTGTCGCCGCCTCCCTTTACGCAGCCTGCCGCCAATGCAACGTTCCCCGCACCCTAGATGAAGTGGCCAACTCTAGCCGTGTCGGGCGCAAGGAGATAGGCCGCACGTACCGTTTCATGACCCGGGAGCTTAAGCTCAAGCTGATGCCCACCCGGCCCCAGGACTATGTGCAGAGGTTCTGTTCGGAGCTGAAGCTCAGTGGAGATGTCCAGGCCAAGGCCGCAGACATCCTCAAGGACGCCGCAAAGAAGGAGCTGACCTCTGGTCGCGGACCGACCGGCGTGGCCGCGGCCGCCATCTACATCGCCTCCATCCTGTGCAACGAGCGCCGGACACAGAGGGAAGTGGCGGACATCGCAGGGGTGACTGAGGTCACCATCCGGAACCGGTACAAAGAACTGACCGAGAAGCTGGGCATAGAGATCCAGCTCTAAGGCCAAAAACTATTTCCGCTGGCAGCTGCCAGCGAACATATTAAATCCCAATGGCGTTCGTTAAGACAACGTTCGAGGTGAGCAATTGGCAGCGAGGATGAGCATAAGCAAATACACGGTCCTTAGACCGATAGCCATCTGGTTGATTTTCGCGGGCATTCTAAGTCTGGTGAGCATTTTCGGATTGTTCTACCTTGAAGTCGTTAGCTCCACCATAGGCTTCCTGTTGGGCCTGGTCCTCTTCTTCGTTTCCATATTCTTGATCGGGACAGCCAGACCGATCTGGGGCGCTCAAGTGGGAGAGTGGGAGGGCATCCTGCGCGGCATCATGCTCGATCTCCCCTTCCGTATTATCCTAGTTTACCTGTTCTATGGTTCGTCCAACGAGATGTTCTCAAGCGGTCTGGACAAGGACTTGGCTGTGCTTTTGTTCATCCTGAACTTTTATTCGTTGGTCGTTGAGCTATTAGCATTCGTCATCATCTATACCAACAAGGATTTCTTCGCTCCGCCCCAAGCGGATATCGAAGCGTCCATGAGACGCCTCAAGGTGACGGGCGTGAGGACCGTGTCCGACTGTCCGAACTGCAAGAGCTTGGTCGAGGCAGACTGGCACTCATGCCCGAGCTGCGGGACCGTGCTGCCGAAGTTCTGCGTCAACTGCGGGACGCCAGTGGACGAGAATATCAAGCAATGCCCCAAGTGCGGCACCTCGATCCGGGCTTCCGTGGCCATCGCCAACCTGATCGAGACCTTGCGCCAGACCGCGGAGCTGCCAGCCTCCCCTGAGACGAAGTCGGTCCGTTACGAGAAGTATGCCGAGGCGCTCATCAAAGGAGGGCGCACGGACGACGCGATCGAGGCCTACCGCACATCCATCCACTATACACAATTCTACCGCAAGCAGACCAGCTTCATGGTGAAGATGGCCGTTGTCTATCACAACACGGGAAGGGACAAGCAGGCACTTGACCTATGCGACGCCTCTTTGGAGCTCGACCCCCAGGACTGGGCCGGGGCCAAGCAGCTAAAGGACCAGATATTGGCCGTGCCGGCACCACCGCCGTCATCAGGCACCGCGCCGGTCAAGGCCTGACACGCTTCAGCATGATGTAGCAAACGTTGGGGGATTGCACCCTGCAGAACAGGACCTCCTTCTTCACGCCGTGCGCTAACCTAATGGCGCGGGAGATCTCCGCCCATATCGTGATGTAGTTCTCTGGAACTGCGTGCACCAGGTACTTGGCGTGATGTTTGGCTGGGTCTCCCTCATACACCCGGAAATGTGTGCCATACTTGAAACCGGTCTTGACAACCAGTCCCCGGGCCTTGAGGTCCTTGAAGGCGGCGAATCGCAAGCGGAAGTCGGGCTGCACCGCCTTGGCGCGCTTGGTGAAGGTGTCCTGTCCTATGGGCCGCCCGGTGCTTCCAGAGCGCAGACGGAGATGGCCGGAATCCATCAGGAAGGCCGCCTCGATGAAGGAGAGCTGCAGGTACTTGCCCACCTTCTTGCCGTAGTACCCCTTTTTGGACATGACCTCCACCTGGGCATCACCGAAAACCAACACGCACTCGTCGAGGAGCAGGCCTTCGGCGGCATCGAATTGCGGTTCGCCCGATATCTCACCCTTGGGCTCCAGGCGCTCGGCCTGGTAGAACGTGATGTCCCCCTCCTCGTCCACCACCGCCAGGAGCAGCTCTTTGCGGGTCCGTTCGGACATCTCCGCCTGCTCCACCATCTGCTCCATGCGGAAGGAGGAGCGCTCTGAAGCGACTAGGACCCAGGCTTTGGTCTGGCTGCTGGTCGGGCTTCCCCCTCGAGGGAACACCCGGAAGTGGAAATCCCCCCCGTCCAGCTTTACCACGTACCCCCTTTGCCTCAGGTCGCGGTATACCAGGTACTGGGTCTCGAAGTCGGGCCTTTCCCTGACCGCCAGATGCACCAGTTCCTCCAGCTGTAGTGGGGGACCGCCCATCTGCACGACCAAGCGCTCCGCCTCGAACAGGAAGACCGCCTCAAGGATGTCAAGGTCCAGGCCGCCCCCCTTGCGCGGGTAGCCATAATAGCCCTTGTTGTAGATCTGACTGGCCTCGACCGGGTCCTTGACCTGCACCGAGTCGCCCCGCAGCTCTCCTGGCATCGGACCTGAACCTTCCGGGGGGGTTATATATTATGGCCCAGGGGAGGGGCCGAAGGGTCGTGACGATGTTCACAGGTTTTTTATACCTCGGTCTTCCCATATTATCATGTATACAACTTGTAGTTGTAATCAGGTGTGCCCATGGATGAGTTGGACGTTCTGTTGTCCGTGATAGAGAACCCGACCCGACGGAGGATACTGGAGGCGCTGGTCAGGGAACCGCATTACCCTCTGCAGCTCTCTAAGGAGCTTGGCCTCAGCCAGCAAGGGATAATGAAGCACCTGAAGGTCTTGGAGGAGTACCGCATGGTACGTTCCTATGACGAGGTGAGCGACCAAGGTGGCCCTAATCGCAAGATCTACGTGCCCATCACCGGTTTCAACATCGTGGTGGACATGGGCCCAGGTCTTTTCACCGCCCAGATCGTCACCAGGGAGATGGATGGCCGCAGCTGCGTCAAGGAGGACCACCCCCAGGAGGGCCAGGTGATGATAACCGGGCGGGTGGGGGAGGTCCGCGACCGAATCAAGGAGATCGATGCGGAGCTTCGCGGCATATCCCGTCGCAGGGCCGAGCTGATGAGGGCCAAGGAAGAGGCTTTGGACGAGGCTTGCGGCATCGTAGAATCGAACATTGATGACTACCACGCCCGAAGGGTCCTCTATGTGTACATGCAACGACCAGAGCTGTCCCTGGGCCAGATAGCGAAGGAGCTGGGTTTGAGGGACGAGATGGTCAACGATGTCTTAAAGGACTACATGAGAGGAGGGGAATGAGATGGCAGAAAGCATCGACGAAAAGGCAGAGCGCTATATGCGCGAGATCAAAATGAAGACCGAAGAGGCGGCGAAGACCTTCGAGCGGTCCATGAACGAGGCGGACCGATTGGGTCGGAGGATGTATGACGACATCAGGGACGGCATGCAGGACTCAGGGAGCAAACTGAACAACGTGAGCGACCGCATGATCCAGGACTTCAACCGCGAGATGCCCAAGATGGTCGAGGAGATCAAGCGATGGGAGCGTCGCGTCGAGAAGCAGTTAGATGATATTCGTAAGGAGTTGGAGAAGTCAATAAAGTAAGATATTTATAGAAGTACAAACTAATACGAATCGGTAAGTATACAACCTATGGTTGATATCTATGCCGGAGGGTGAGAGATGACAAAGAGCAATGAGAGCAGAGAACTAACGCCAGCATACTATTGGGGTCCATCCGTCATGTTCGAGGAGATGGAGAGGTTCCTCAACGACAGGGGACGGGACCGACTCTGGTTCCCTGGCATGATGCGCCCCGCCCATCGCGTGCCTGTGGTGGACGTTAGGGAGGAGGAGGACCGCTATGTGGTCAGCGCAGAGCTTCCTGGTATGACCAAGGAGGACGTGTCCATAGAGGTCGGTGACGGAGCGCTAGAGATCACTGCGAAGAAGGACCAGGAGAGGGAGGAGAAGGGAGAGGGCTACCTGCGCCGCGAGCGTGGGACCATGTACTTCCATCGGCGCCTGACGCTCCCGGAGGACGTGGACGCCCAGACCATCGAGGCCAAACTGGCCGAGGGTGTGTTGGAGGTCCGACTGCCCAAGGTCGATAAAGGTAGTGATAAGAAGAAGGTAGAGGTCCAGTAGGGCCAAGTCAAACCTTTTCATTCCATTCAAAATGAACAAAGGAACATCAGATATTAGGACAGGGTAGAGCAAATGGTAGCGAGCGACAAGGTCCTTAAAGTGGCGGAGGCGAAGTCACGGGACGTGGGACGAGGCATCGCCCGGGTGGACCCAGAGATAATGGACATCCTAGGGTTGAAGGCGGGCGATGTGGTACAGATCGATGGCAAGAAGAAGACGGTGGCGGTTGTCTGGCCCGGCTATGCCGAGGATGAGAACCGGGGCCTGATCCGCATCGATGGATTCGTGCGGCGCAACGCCCAGGTGGGTCTGGACGACAAGGTGGCCATCCGCAAGATATTGGCCAAGAACGCCCAGAAGATAACCTTCGCCCCCATGGAGGAGATGAAGATCATGGGAGGGGAGGAGTACCTTGGGCAGGCGTTGGAGGGCCGCGTCGTCACCCGAGGGGACATCGTCGAGCTCAACATCATGGGCCGGACCATCTACCTTACGGTGGTGGCTTTCCAACCTACAGCCGATGCGGTGATGATACACCGCGATTGCGAGGTCAAGATCAGCGAGAAGCCAGCCAAAGAAGCCTTGACCAAGATCCCTAAGGTCACCTACGAGGACATCGGCGGCCTGGGAGACGAGGTGAAGAAGGTCCGGGAGATGATCGAGCTGCCTTTGCGTCACCCGGAGCTCTTCGAGCGACTGGGCGTCGAGGCCCCCAAAGGGGTACTGCTCCATGGCCCGCCAGGAACGGGTAAGACACTTCTGGCCAAGGCGGTGGCGGGAGAGACCAACGCCAATTTCGTCTCGATCGGCGGCCCGGAGATCATGAGCAAGTTCTATGGTGAATCGGAGGAACGCCTGCGCGAGATATTCAAACAGGCGGAGGAGAACGCCCCCACCATCATATTCATCGACGAGATCGACTCCATCGCCCCCAAGCGGGACGAGGTGACCGGTGAGACGGAGAGGCGCATCGTAGCGCAGCTGTTGGCCCTCATGGACGGCTTGGAGGCACGTGGCAAGGTGGTGGTCATAGGGGCCACCAACCGGCCCAACGCCCTGGACCCGGCCCTGCGTCGGCCTGGCCGGTTCGATAGGGAGATCGAGATCAACATCCCCAACAAGGAGGGACGTTACGATATATTGCAGATACACACCCGCGGCGTCCCCTTGGACGAAGACGTTGACCTGGAGCGCCTGGCCGCCCTGACCCATGGCTACGCCGGGGCGGACCTGCAGGCCCTGACCAAGGAGGCCGCCATGCACTCCCTGCGCCGGGTCATCCCCGACCTGGACCTGGAGATGGAGGCCATACCCGCAGAGCTGTTGAACAAGCTCGTGGTCAAACGCGATGACTTCTTCTCCGCCCTTAGGGAGATGCAGCCCTCCAGTCTGCGCGAGGTGCTCATCGAGTCGCCCGATCTGCACTGGGACGAGATCGGTGGCCTGGAGTCGGTGAAGAAAGAGCTGAAGGAGGCGGTGGAGTGGCCCTTGAAGTACGCGGCCCTGTTCGAGCACATGGACGCCGCCCCTCCCAAGGGAGTGCTGCTCTACGGCCCGCCTGGCACCGGCAAGACCATGCTGGCCAAGGCGGTGGCCACGGAGTCCGAGGCGAACTTCATAAACGTCAAAGGACCGGAGTTCCTCAGCAAATGGGTGGGCGAGTCCGAGAAGGCGGTGCGGGAGACTTTCCGCAAGGCCAGGGGAGCGGCGCCCTGCGTCATCTTTATGGACGAGATCGACTCCATCGCCCCGGTGCGGGGCGTGGGCGGAGATTCCATGGTGACGGAGCGGGTGATATCCCAACTTCTCACTGAGATGGACGGGCTGGAGTCGCTGCACAATGTGGTGGTGATCGCTGCCACCAACCGTCCGGACATGATAGACCCGGCGCTCCTCCGTCCGGGCCGCTTCGACCGTCTGGTGGCGGTAGGCGTCCCGGACTACGAGGCACGGAGGGACATCCTTCGGGTGCACACGCAGCGTAAGCCGATGACCGAGGACGTGAACCTGGACGATATTGCGAAGCGCACCGAGGGCTACACTGGTGCCGACATCTCAGCGGTGGTCAACGAGGCGGTGATGCTGTCCATCCGCCAGGTGGTGGCTTTGGACGAGGTGGTGTCGCCTGAGCGCATCAAAGACATGAGTTTGACCAAGAAGCACTTCGACATCGCCCTGGCCAACTACAAGCCTCGGCTGAAGAGCGAGGCCAAGAAGTACGAGAAGTTGGTGAAGGACTTCGAGTATGTGCGGTGAGCGAGATGGCCAGAAGTAAGATGCCAGATGTGGGCGATGACGTTTTCGCCGAGTTCGAGCGGCTCTTCGAGGACATCCGCCAGCGTATGGACCTGATGCGGGCGCACAGCGGACTGACCCCGGAGTCCATGCCGTTGAGCTACTCCTATCGGGTGGTCATCGACCAAAACGGTCAGCGCAAGGTGACCGAACGCTACGATGACCGAACGGTTCAGAACAAGGTGGCCCCCGATGACGATGAGCCCTTGGTCGACGTACTGGACCAAGACGATAAAGTGAGGGTCATTATGCATCTTCCCGGTGCGTCCAAGGAAGATGTTGACCTGGCGTTCAAGGACGGTTCCATGCTGGTCAAGGTGGAGAACACCTCCCGCTCCGTGTTACGGGAGGTGCCCTTGCCCTGTGCGGTGGTGTCCTCCTCGGCCGTAGTGGAGTGCCATAATGGCGTGCTCGAGGTATGTTTGCCAAAGCAGACCGATCGGGGAAGGAAGAGAAGGGCCCATAAGGCCGAGTGAGACTGGGGGGAACGGTCGTCCCGGTTCCTCCAGGGGAATCGTTATATAGAGGCGTGGACGAATCGGAGGGGCATGCAACGGGAGGACCTGATCAACGGTGTGAGGGACACCTTGGCCCGTTCAGGCTTCACCGTTTCCAAGCCATTGAACATGAGGAGCATAAGCTTCGACATAGTGGCGCGTCGGGACCGTTCCATTCTATTGGTCAAGATACTCACCAATGTCGATGCTTTCTCCAAGGACAATGCGGACGAGATCAAGACCTTGGCCGATGCGATCGGCGCGTCGATGCTCCTGGTGGGAGAACGCTCCGGCGCTGGCGATATCGAGGAGGGCATCGTCTACTCCCGATTCAACGTCCCCATAGTCTGCTACAAGACCCTCTCCGACCTGCTCACGGAGAACGTGCCCCCACTCATATTCGCCGCGCCTGGTGGTCTCTATGTCAAGATGGACCATGAGATGCTGCGTCACCTTCGCGAATCGAAGAACATCAGCTTAGGAACCCTTGCCGAGGTGGCTGGGGTTTCAAGGCGCACCATCCAGATGTACGAACAGGGCATGGGGGCCATGATCGAGGCCGCCCTGCGCCTGGAGGAGTTCCTGGACAGCCCCATCGTGATGCCCGTGGACCCGCTCTCCTACAAACCGGAGGGCATCGAACCAAAGGAGCTCGACCTGGGAAAGTGCGACCCCTTCACCCAGGAGGTGTTCCGCGTGCTGACCCAGGTAGGCTACTCCATCCGCCCCACCCATAAGTGCCCCTTCGAGGCGTTGACCATGGGCGGGGATGTCCTGATCCTTACGGGGGTGGGTCTGGACGACAGCAAGGTCAAGGAGAAGGCGCGGGTGGTGCACGACATATCCACTGTCACCGGCAAGGAGTCGGTCATCTTCGTGGAGCGGGTACGTTCCAGACAGAGCGTGGAAGGTACCGCGTTGATAGGGCGCAACGAGCTCAAGGGCATAGACGAGAGCAAAAAGCTCAGACGCCTGGTGGTCGAGAGAAGTGAGTGCGATGAGGGTCATTGAGAGCAACGGCTCCAGGCTGGCGGTGCTGCCGGTCATAAAGGGGCTGGTCTCCGAGGGCGAGAAGGTGGCCGAGGCCATTGCCTCGTTCGCGCCGACCGCCATCGGTGTGTCATTGTCGAAGGAGGAGCTGGGGGGGCTGAGGGAAAGGCAGAGCTACGAGGATTTCGAGCTCACCATCCCAGAGCAGGCCTACAAGTCTGGCCTGGAGTTGTTCGGGCCGGTGCAACTGCCGTTCCCTTGCTATACCAAGGCCATTGAGGTGGCCGACCTGGCGAATATACCCCTTTTACCTGTGGACATGAACGAGGAGACGTTCACCGAGCAGTACTGTCTGCTGGTGGGCGGTATGGAGATGGTCTTCGGGGGCATGGGCGACCGCCGCTTGTACAAGAAGCAGTTCGACCTCAACTCCCCTGAGGCCTTCGTGCGCGATTATGACCGGAAGGTAAACAATGGCTCAGGCTATCGCAAACTGATGCAGCTGCGGGAAGAGCATATGGCGCGCACGCTACTGGGCATGAGGCGCCGCTACCGTGAGATCCTGGCCATCATCGAACTGGAACGCGCCGATGGTGTGATCAAGGCCTTGGAACAGTGATCATTGCATCAGGGCCAAGCATCGTATCGGCGTGCCTGAGTCATCGACCAGATACCTCTGCCAGCCGGTTGGGGAGGCATTGCCATTGACCACGACGAATATCGCCCCCTTGGACATGCGATTGTAGTACGTGGTGCCATTTATGGTCTCCCCAGACGGGTTACGCATCGTGCCCACGATCAGGTCGTCCAGGCCGTCTCCGTCAATGTCACCGGATATCATGCAGGAGAGCTGGGTCATCCTGGTGGTGGTGGCCGGCGTGTTGAACTTGTCCACGGTCATGCCGGACGGGGCGACCAGCGTGTAGCTGTGGACGCCCAGAGCGTAAGTGTGGTTGAGGAAGAATATCCCAACATCCTGAGACATTATGGCGATGTCCAAGGCCGAATCTGCGCCAAGGTACTTCCCAATGGTCATGTTGGTCTTGTCCGGGAAGTTCATGTTGCCCGTAAGCAGTAGGGCGCTGTAGGTCGGGGCAGCCCTAATCAGGTCCGAATTGTAACAGATCGCCAATTTACCACCATTCGAGGATGAGGTGGTCATCACCGCCAGGTCCCAGGAGCCGTCGTGGTCCAAGTCCCCGATCGCCATCGAACTGACGCGGCGGACCGGCGAGTTCGGTATGGTCACCTGCTTCACCTTGTTCAAGGAGTTGAGCGGGGACCATTTGTAGTTCCACTGGCCGAAGCCGTTGGTGTTGTTCAAGATATAAACGGTGCCGTCGTTGCACCCGACGATGATGCTTGCTCCGCGGCTGGAGTTGTCAGCGATGGCCCCAGAGCGGAGGTTGGCGGCCGACAGAGCGACCACCGATTTGGCGGTGTTGTCAGAGTCGCTGCCCATGTGCACACAGGTCCATTGCCAGCTGGACGGGTTATCACCGTTGTTCCGGCCGATCATTACCGAGCCGTTGCGCATGCCGTAGATGACGTCGAGATCGTTGTCTTGGTCTATGTTCGCCAAGATCAGGGTTTTGACATCGGTGTTGCCGGTGGCGCGCAGCTCAGTGACCGCCCAGGTCAGCCCGTTGAACACGTTCAGGTTGATCCTGGCGTGGGAGCTTGCGGTGTTGGTGTTGGCGAAATTGTTCGCGGTCTGATAGTTGTGCGGGTTGGTACTGGCATAGAAGGAGACCACCTCCTTGCTCTGCCCGTCCCCATTCATGTCGCCTCCAGCACAGGCCAGGGTCTGGGGCCGGTGGTCGTTCCAGAAGTCCTGGTCTATGGGGATGGGCGGTATCCAACTGTTGTCGTTAACATAGTACTGCATGGAGCTGGATTGGATCCAGTCCACGTTACCCTCATAATACTGCCCTGCACCACCGTTGTTGGGCGATACACCCTCCACGAACCCTGCGGCGATGCCGCCGCTGAAGGTGGGCGAGGAGATGTAGATGATGGAGGAAAGCTGGAACTGGTAGTATTTGTTCGGGATGATGGTGTCCTTAAGGGTGAACATATCATAGTCAAGGATGTAGCCCTGGTTCCGCCCTGGCGACCATGGGTCCCCTGATTTCGCAGCGGTGAGGTTGATGGCGAAAGCGTAGGTCGTCGCATCGATCTTTACCACGTTCGATACTGGGCCCCCATTCCAATAGTACTGGGGTGTGCCTGAGGTCGGCACTGCCGGCGCCCAGTGCAATGGGGACTGTCCGGAGAAGTCCCTGATTATGATGTCGCCCGCACCTCCGTACCAGACCGAGTTGGCTGGGAAAGAGTCAGATTTGATCTTGACCTCGACGATGTCGTTGTTCCAGAAGTTGGTGGTGACCTTGGCGTCGGTGCGGTTCTGATAGGTCTGCATGACCGGGTACGACCCCCCGTTCCTGGTGGATATCTCGTGAGAGACTGGGATGCGATGGGACGGGACCGCATTGTCCTCCAGCAGCACATTGACCATGTACCTCTCGTTCGCTGAGAACGTCGGGGCGTCAATATCGATGAAGGCCTGGTAACAATAGAAACCACTGGTGAACTTGTACCTGGCGAAGGCCACGTCGGTGGAGTACACCACCTTCTTGGTGGTAATGTTCACTACCTCGAGGTGGTTGACCGCCTCGGTGTTGAGAAGGTTCTTGCTCACCACTACCACCGCTGCATCCTCAGAGTCGAGGACGAAGCTGTACTGGGGGGTGGCATCGAAATTATGGTTCAGCCAATCCTCCTTCTGGAAGAAGTTGAACCCATTGTTCTTGGAATACATGATGTTCGGCGGCTCGTAGCCCGTTTCCTCTCCACCCTCCGGGTCGGTTGCCTGCAGGGTGAGCTTGGCCGTGGCCATGTTTCCGATTCGGTCGGTCGCCACGATCGTCACGATGCCGCCCCTCCATCCGGGTGTCACCGTGATGCTCTCGCTCTCGTAGAGCACCCCTGACACGTGATTGAGCTCGATGTAATCGTCACCAGCCAGACGGTCGCTTATTCCGGTCATGTCGATATAGGCGCTCTGCAGATCGTTGTTAGAATCGACAATGTACACATAGAAGCTGGCTAGCTCGGTGATGACGCCCACGGTCGGGGTCGTGCCCCTAGCACCGATCACGGGGGCGGAGTTGGGTATGCCTGTGAGGAATTTGTCATAGATGATGGAGTTGGTGCTCTTTTCCACGATCAGCATGCGGACGCTGGCATTGGGGTCGACGTAACGAAGTGTATAGCTCCAGGTGGTGCCGACCATCCAAACCGTACCTAATGGTGTCTCGCTATCGTGGATATGCAGCTCTCCAGACGGGTACATGGTCTCATTGATGAAGATGTAAATGCCAGTGGCGTGGTCATAGAGGTCCTGGCCGCCCGAGTTGGTTATGTTGATGTTGCGGTCGCAGGTATTGTTGGAATAGGTCTGAACCACCACAGGTATGGCTGGGTCGAAGTCAACGTAAGTGGTGTCTTCGGGAGGAGGCAGGGCCATGACATACATGAAGATCCCTGAGAGAAGGAGAATGGTGATGGCAAGGACGAGGAAATCTCCGATAAGGCTATGGACCCCTTCCTTGGAGCGCCTCAGCCTCTTTGCCCCGCCGATCTTCCTCAGTTTCATGTCATCAGCTCCCTCAGATAAGCACCGTCACCGAACGGACCGGGACTCCGGTGCTGTCGATCTCGTAACGGGCGAAGGCGCCCGTTCCATCAGTGTTCAGGAACACCAGGACATTGCCGCGCCATACCACCCTTGTGCTGGTTGGTGTGGAATCACCGGTCGATACCACCAGGTCCAACAGTCCGTCATTGTCGATGTCCACCGATATCATGCACTGGATCTTAGCGACGCAGGTGCCGTCGGCCTCGGTGGCGATATCGGTTATAGTCCTTACTGGAGCGACATATGTGTTCAGGGCGGTATGCTTTATCAGATACACGCCTCCGCCAGCAGATACCCCGACGCCCCCTACTGCTACCGCGATGTCCGGCCAGACGTCCTTGCTGAGGTAGTTGCCGATAGTGACGTTGGTCTTCGGAGCGTTGGCAAGGCTGAATGAGGATATCCATCCGCCGAATACGTTGGCGAACACCGGCGAACCGGAGTTCAATTGCGCGTTGTCGGCCAGATAGACCATGCCGCCCGATGCGGTCCCACCGATCACGATGAGGTCGGTCAGCCCGTCATTGGTCATGTCGCCGAGGGTTAACGATGTGGCATAGGTCAGACTACTTGAGGCGGTCACGGCCTTCCTCGGGGTCGAGAAAGTGCCCATGCCGTCGGTGTTCTTCATGATGTACACGCTTCCGTCCCGGCAGGCGAACACTATGTCCAGAGAGCGGGCCCGGTCGTGACCGGCAATGTTGCCATCGAGGTCGGCCAGACCGACCGCGATTATGCTTGAAGACACCTTGGTGATCTGACGATAGGACCAGAACCCGTCGTTCTTGCATATGCCCAAGGAACCGTTGGCCATCCCGAATATGACATCCTTATCATCGTCCATGTCGATGTTTCCGACTGCAAGGCTCTTTATTTGAACGAAATTGGAGCCGCTTGCACCGGTTTGGTACATGGTGCGTATTACCTTACTGCTCCATCCGCCCGTATCTGACCTCTCATAGAGAGCAATCTTCGGTACCCAATAGCTTTGATAGATCGGCGTGTTGGTGGCGGGCGGACCAGTTGTGCTCGACTGTGGGACGCACAGCGTTAGGTAGGACACCACCTCGCTGTTCTCCCCGTCCCCGTTCATATCACCAGAGGTGACCAAGAGGCCCTGGGGCCGGTAGTCGGACCATTGGTTGAACGGCTCCATGTATTCCGGAGGGGTCCAAGTGTTGTCGTTGACGTAATAAAGCATGGAACTTGACTGTGTCCATGCGCTCAAGCCCTGGGTGGTGCCGAACACTGGTGTGCATCCCTGGACGATGCCGGCGGCGATGCCCCCGCTGAAGACCGGGGATGTGATGTACACTACGGCGTTCAGATAGAACGTCTTGTAGTCATACCCGGTTCCGTTCGGTATCTGGATGGTGAACATGTCGAAGGACATGACATATCCTTGGTTCTTACCGGGGATCCAAGGGTCGCCCAGCTTAGCCGCCGTGAGGTTCACCGCGAATCGATAGGTGTCCGCGGACGGGTGACTGACGCCCGAGATTGGGCCGTTCCATGCAGTCGAACTGGATGGAGGGGCGATCTTAACCTGCGTTCCACCGACGAAGTCACGGATGATCACCTCACCGCCCGATGGGTAGAATGACCAACCCGCCGGTAGGCTAGACCCTTTGATCTCCACATAGAAGATCTCGTTGTTGTAATAGTTACTGTCCAACTTTGTGTAGGCGGTGTCGTTGTACAGCTTGATGGTAGGGGATGTTCCTCCGGTACCGGTGCTGATGTTGTGGTTGATGAAGATCTTGTTCGTGGGGTTGGAGTTGTCCTCCAAACGTATCTGGACGATGTACTTGGAATTGTCAGAGAATCCGTTGATGGAGTCTATGTCCAGGTATGCCTTGTAAGAGTAATAGCCGCTGGTGTAGCGGTAACGGGTGAAGGCGTTGGAGGTCTTCTCGTATACCACCTGTTTGTCGTCCGCCTTGATCACAGATATGTAGTTCTTTGAGTCGGTGTTCAATAGCGATTTGGACACTACCACTACGGCCGCGTCCTCCGCGTTGAGCGTGAAGGAATAGGTCGGGGTGGCGTTGAAGGCGTTGGCGTCCCAGTCGTCCTTCTCGAAGACATTGAAACCGTTGCTCTTTGAATAGATGATGTTCTGCGGTTCGTAGCCTGAGTCGTCACTACCTCCGCTTTCGCCAGAGGTCGTTGCGTCCAGGTCCATCCTTGCCGTCGTGGGCTGCGCATCATTGTCAGTTGCGGTCAAGAGTATGTTGGCGCTGGTCCAGTTGGCGTTGACGGTCAGCTGAGGCGATTCCCATAGGTCATTGCCACGGTCGATGAAGTTGATGATATTGCCCTCCGCCTGGCCCAGTCCGGACATGTCCGCCTTGACTGAAAGGATCGCGCCGTCGTAGTCATAGACAAACGCCCAGAGGAAGGATTTGTTGTCGATTATGGGCAGGGAAGGGTTCATTCCCCTGTCACCTATGACCGGTATGGACTTGATGGGCAGGGGCAGCTTCGATTCCCACACCACGGAGTTGGATGAGGAATCTAAGACCATCACACGAATGGAGGAGTTGAGGGGGATGTTGTTCAACCTTAAGCTCCACTTCTCACCTATCTTCCAATCCGTTCCGATGCTGGGGTCGCTGTCGGCGATCTTGAAGACCTGGTTAAGGTAGACCGCGTCGTTCACGAACACCGCGATGCTTGTGGTCCCATCGTTTAGGGTCTGGCCCCCTCCCATGGTCACGTTGACCCATGTGTCCATATTAGACCCGTTGCTGTGCTGAATGATCGGTTCCGTACCGAAGTCGACGTTGGTGTTCTGATGGGGTGGGGGGATCTGTGCCACATAGAACAACACGGTGGAGAACAGTATCACTGTAATGGCAAGGATCAACAAAGTGCCGATTATCTCTGAAACTGCCTCCTTCGACCCCTTGAAATGCGATTTCTTCTTGATTCCCATGTTAATGACCCCCGCTTAGAGTGCTTACGCTTAAGCTCTAGATATATCCCGGAGGTGTTTATTTAAACATTATGCCATAAATATCCCTGGCAACAGTGGGTTTGAGTCTGGCTGTGATTATCATTTTTGCGATTTTGAGGCTCGTGATTTATCGATTAGTATGGCGTTGGGCGATGCTCAGAATTCCACCCCTTTCCTCGCCATCACTCCTGATTCGTAAGGGTGTTTCTCCATCATCATTATCGTCACCAGGTCCGCCTCCTCCACTACCGCTTCGGGGGCGTTCCTTCCGGTGAGCACCACCTCCACCCCTGGGTCGCGCCCTCGCACGGTGCGGAGCACTTTGTCGACGGGCAAGATGCCGAAGTCCATCACCACGTTGATCTCGTCCAGGATGACCATGTCATAATCATTGGAGCCCAGGGCGTCCTGGGCCATGTGTAGCCCCCTCTCCGCCAGGTCCACGTCCTCCTGGCAATGCTCCCCTTTGAAGATGAGGCGGTCCGCACCGAACTGGTAGAGCTCGATGCCTTCCAACCGCCGCAAAGCCTCCACCTCCCCGTACTCATCGCCTTTCTTCATGAACTGGATTATGCAAACTCGCAACCCATGCCCCCACGCCCTCAAGGCCAGGCCTAAGGCGGCGGTCGTCTTGCCTTTCCCTTCCCCTGTATAGACCTGCATCAGGCCGAGCTCTGACATGGGATTGACCGCCAAGTGGATGGGGCTCGGACCTGATATATGCTTCCTGGGAACAGTTTATCTAAGTCCCTGGCGATGATATGGCATGCTCGAGATAGAGGTCAAGGCGGCACTGAAGGACCGTAGACAGGTCGAGGCCAGATTGAGACGCCTAGGGGCCAAGGCCGAG
>JACXTP010000090.1 GCA_016919625.1 Methanomassiliicoccaceae archaeon | reverse complement strand
GCACCACGAGGCCGGACCAGCCCGCTGCAAGAAGCGGGACATGGCCCTTTTCGATTTTGGAGCCAGGTCCCTCAAGTACGGTTCTGACATCACTCGCACTTTTTTCGTGGGCAATGCCTGGAAATGGCAGAAGGATATGTACCAGGTGGTCCTCGACGCCCAGCTGGCGGCGTTGGACATGGTCCGGCCCGGGGTGAACGGCAAGGACGTGGACGCGGTCGCCCGGGGAATAATCGACGCCTCGCCCTACAAGGGCCTTTTCATCCACACGCTCGGTCATAGCATCGGGCTTTCCGTGCATGACGGTCTGCGCATGGGGCCAGGGGTGGACCTGGTCCTTGAGGAGGGAATGGTGCTCACAGTGGAGCCAGGGGTCTATATCCGTGGCAAGGGCGGGGTGCGGATAGAGGATGACATCGTGGTCACCAAGAAGGGATGTGAACTGCTCACGACCGCAAACAAGGAAATGACAGTGATCTGAATGCAAGAGATACTCAACAAGGCGGTGGAGCGCATGCGCTCCTTGGGGGCGGAGTTCTGCGATGCGCGCTGGCAGACGATGGAGAAGACCTTGATCGTGGTGGTGGACGGGGGTGTGAGGACGCTCTCCGACGACCGCTTGGGCGGGGTCTGCATGAGGGCTCGGGTGAACGGGTCCTGGGGATACGCATCGGGTGTCGACCCCGGCAAGGACACGGTGCTGGACGCGGCCAACCGGGCGGTTCGGAGCGCTCGCTCCGGCAGCGCCACCGGTGCGCCCATACCGGAAAGGAAGGCTCGTCATGCCAAGGTGAAGGCCACTTTGAGAACTCATCCTTCCCAGGTGACCTTGGAGGATAAGCTGGCCCTAGTGTTTGACGCGGAGCGGTCGCAACGCGTCGGTCCCCAAGTGGTCAACAGCAACGCCATGTACCGGGAGGACGTGCGCAACAATCTGCTGTGCAACAGTCTCGGCGACGAACTGGAATGGGAGGAGGTGCGCCTGCGTCTGATAGGCCAGGCAATATCCTCCGACGGATCGAACACCGAGATGTACTATGACGGCGTGGACGGCTCTGGAGGATTCGAGCTCATAAAGGCGGTGGATGTAAACGCCTTCGGCAAGCGCATCGGGGAGGAGGCGGTCAAGATGCTTCAGGCCCAGAAGGCCCCTTCCGGTCCGATCACTTGCATAAGCGACCCCATGATCAGCGGACTTCTGGCCCATGAGGTCATGGGACATGCCAGCGAGGCTGACGAGATAGTGAAGCGGCGATCGTTCCTTACCGACGCAGTGGGGAAGAGGGTGGCCTCCGAAGGCATCACCATGGTGGATGACGGGACCTATTCTGGTGCTCATGGATACATCCCGTTCGACGACGAGGGCACGCCCTCCTCCCGGACGGTCATCATCGAGGACGGCGTGTACAAAGGTTACATGCAGAGCCTGGAGACGGCGGCGCAGATGGGCGTCCCGCCGACCGGAAACGGTCGGGCGGAATATTATGGGCGAAGGGTGTGGGTGAGGATGACCAACACCTTCTTCGAAAAGGGAGACATGAAGCTGGAGGAGATGTTGGAGGACGTAAAGCACGGCGTCCTCTGCGACAAGATGGTCAGCGGAATGGAGGACCCGGTCGGTGGCGGCTTCGAGGCCAAGGCCCTGCGTGGCTACCTGATCAAGGACGGGGAGATAGCTGGTCTGCTGCGCTCGTTCACCCTCACCGGCAAGGCCTTGGACATCCTCCAGACGGTTGATGCCATCGGCGACAAGGTGGAGCTGGACGGCGGCACGTGCGGTAAGGGGATAGAGGATTGGATACCGGTATCCTCAGGTGGTCCCTATTGCCGTTCCACCATCGTCCTCGGGGGTGGCTGAATGAGCCTCGAGCCTTACGTGAAGAAGGCCTTAAGGGTCGCGTTGGCCGAGGGTGCATCGGACGCCGAGGTCTATGGCTCCCGCGCCCGTTCCCTGCTGCTCTACGTGGACGACGGCAAGATCAAGAACGTGGAGGAACGCATGGACCAGGGATTGGCGGTACGCGCCATCAAATCGAAGAAAATAGGGCAGTCGTCCATCACACTGGCCACGGTGAGGGATGCGGAGATTTGCGCCCAGACCGCCATTAAGTTGGCCAATGTTTCCGCTCCGGACCCGGTGTTCAAGCACTTCGCCCCGTCCATCAAGGGTAGCCCGACCCCCATCACCTACGATAAGGACCTCGCCTCATTGAGCCAGGAGGGGATATGTTCCCTGGCCAATGATATTGTCAACAGCGCGATGGAAGGAGGCGAGGTCAAGGTGCCGAGCGGGATCATCCGGGCCGCGGTCTCACAAAACATGGTGCTGAACACCTCCGGCGCAGAGACGGAAGGGCGGAGCACCATGCTCTATCTGCACTTCACCGCCATGACCGAGGGAACCGACCCTGGGGAGGGGGTGCGCTTCCATTATTCCAACAAGCTCCCTGACCTGGATTGTGTTTCTTTCGGGGTCGGGTTGAGGAACAGCGCGCAGGAGGCGCAGAGGGCCGAACACTTCCGCGGGCAGGAGAGGATGACGGTCATCCTGCCTCCCAACGAGCTGGCCGACCTGTTGCTCAGCTCGGTCGCCTTCTCCTTGAGCGCGGAGAACGTCAACAAGCAGAGGAGCGCTTGGGCGAAGAAGATGGGCGAAAGAGTGGGCTCCGTCCAGTTCAACCTGGTGGACGATCCCTTCGACGAGAGGGGCATGTGCAGCAGCGGTTACGATGACGAGGGGGCGCCCACCAAGCGAAAGGAGTTGGTGGACCGGGGCGTCCTCAAAGGCTTCATGTACGACCAGTACAACGCGCTGCTCTCAGGTAAGGAGAGCACTGGCAACGCATCGCGCCGCGACCCGACCGACCCGCATAACGCCTACCGAAGGCCTCTGGACATAGACCCCATCAACTTGGTCTGGGAACCGGGGAGCAAGCGTCTGGAGGGCATGGTCATGGAGGTGGAGCGAGGCATGCTGGTTGACAAACTGGCCTCGGCCGAGGTCAACCCCATCACCGGGGCCTTCGGGCTGGAGGTGCGCTGCGCCAAGGAAATAGTCAAGGGCGAGGTGGTCCGGACCATCGACCATGCCCTACTGGCTGGCAATTTCTACCAGGCGCTCATGGGCATCAGGGAGGTAGGCAGGGAGCAGACCGTGGTGCGCAACTGCATCCTGCCTCATGTGGCCTTCGATGACCTAGAAGTGATCGGGGCCTAGTAGAGGACCTCTAGCACCACCACGCCCCGGTCGGACAGGTGTTCCAGCCTCTCCAGGTTGGTGACCACTCTTCCCAATGGGGTCACTGGTGTATAGGCCTCAGGGGCCTTGCCCTTGCTCACCGGCGTGGGTCCGAAGAAAATGCAGAAGGCACTACCTTCCGGCCAATAGGCCACCTCGCCCCTTTCCATGACCTTCCTTCCATCCTGTAGAGGCTGGTCTACTGGAACCTCGAAGTAGATCTCCCCGCCCCAAACGTTCATCTCCCTCTCCAGCGGCAAGGCCAGGTAAAGGGCGTTCGCCGTATCGGAATCGTTCAGCTCGATCTCGAACGAATCGTAGCGGGTACGCATCACTATCTTGTTCATGCTGCTCGCCCTCATATGGTCGCCCTTGCAGATAATTGTTCCATGAGGGATTTGGCCTTTAGACGATATTCCGGTCAATCCAATCTTACCAGCTCCGCCTGGTACTGCTTCCCTATGGCCTTGAGGAACCCCTGGTTGTCCAGTGTGTCGAAGAGCACACGGGTCATGCGCCTCCTCTTTCCGTCCCTATGTCTCACCTTGTCCAGCTCTAAGAGGATGAGATGGTCCGTGCGTCCGTTGGCATAGACGGTGCGGCCGTCAATGAAGTGCACGCCATAGGCCCATGGCCCTTCCACGACATGCTTAACCGCAAGGATGTCTGCCATGTCGATCCGGTTTCGGTAGTACCAACCCTGGCGGACCACCAAGTACGTGTCATGCACTTCATGGGCGGAGAACCAGGGAGTGATGCCGAAAAGGAAGGCCACCGTGGCCATGAACGCCACGAACGGGAAGACAAAATAGGTTTCCTCCTCCGATACCGCATACCAGAACATGATTCCGCTCACTACCGTCAAG
>JACXTP010000089.1 GCA_016919625.1 Methanomassiliicoccaceae archaeon | reverse complement strand
CATCCATCCAGCGCTATCTGAGGCGGTGGTCAACGCTTTTGGGAACCTGGTGGATCCAGAGCACCAGCACCATCATGGGAGTGATTGATCTCTGGTTTCATCACCAAACGGCGGCGGAAACGGTTCATCTGGTCTCGGATCTCATGCTTCTTGCGCATGATCGCCTTGCTAGCAATCCCGGCTAGGTACGGAATGGGAGGGGTTAGATAGATGGCCGACCCGAAAAGTGCCATCATCTTCTGGTCGGTCCTCATGTGACTAATGACATCGACCAATGGATCCCCTTCCTCCCCCTCCATAACCCCGAGGATGGACCGGAGCATCAATTCGTCCGCCTTCAGCACTATCCCAATGCTCCACTGCACCCCCAGATGCAGAGGCATAGTGCTTCCATAGACGTCGGTTACCTTATCTCTGAGCGCTTTCCTGAAGTCCTCCTCTCCCTCTCCTGGAAACAGGGTATAGGCGCATCCGATCTGGGAAAGAGAATGGGCGTCGCTCCCCGCCACCCTGGCCCACCGACCGGAACGGGAGTGCTCCATGGCCCTATCGTTGGCCGGTCCATCTATATGGCCGCCGTTGATTACCTCGATGCCATCCAGGTCGATGTCATCAACCAGAAGCCCTAAGGCCGGGACATGGTAACTGAAGGGATGAGGGGCCACCAGCATGCCTCCTTGCTGCCTCACCAGGTCGACGGTCTCCTCCACCGAAAGCCCCGGAGGGACGAGCTCGTTCAAGAAAAGACCGATGATCTCACCGTCGGCCGTGCTGATCTCCTCTCCGACCACGACCTCGACGCAGTCATGTTCTTTTGCGAAGTCCTTAGCCTTCAAAGCACCAAGAATGCTATTGTGGTCGGTGATGCAAACGATGTCCAAGTTCACCCGTTTCGCTATCCTGACCACATCATTAGGATTTGAAACCGATTCAGGGAATCGGAGGAAGCCATGCTCGGTGACACCCGAATATTTGGTGTGGACATGGACATCGGCATGGCCTAGCATCGGATTATCAACCCTCCGCCCCTATAATACGGTTTTCCCTACAAAGAACGGCGATAGAGAACGACAAACGAGGCGACTTCCTCGGGACCAAGTAGAGGCCAGCATCATGGATGATAGGGATGGTCGTTAGATCTCCTACCGGTTCAAATGACACCATCTTCGTGCATCCTATGCATAGAACGGTATCATCCCATGATAATCTTTTTCGCTATTGATAATCCGAGATCGTGACATCTCTTCAGGTCCGCCTCTGTGGGGTTGAACCTGACCTCCAGGTCCTCAAATGGGAGCTCGAGGCCCGATCCGGTCACTAACTCCCTCAAAGCCTTCACCCCTCCCGCCGACCAGCCATATGCCCCGAAGCAGGCCCCGAAACGGCCTCTCGGCTTCAACCCCTTCATGTAGACCACCACATCCGCCATGCTGGGGAACATGCCCAGGTTGAGCGTGGGGGTTCCCAACACGACTGCCTTGGAGTCCAGAATCTCCCGCATGATCACACTGCGCGGCGTCGCGCTGGCCTTACAGATGCGGACCGTCACACCCCCTGCGGTGATGCCTTCAGCGATGGCCATCGCCATCTTCTCCGTACTGCCCCACATGGTATCGAAAACCAGCACCGCTTTCTGCTCCGTCTGGTGCTTGGACCATTTGTCATATAGCCTTAGGATACCATGAATGTCGGTCCTCCAGATGACACCATGGGCCGTGGCCAGCATCTTGATGTCCAGTCCCTTGACCTTCTCCATGGCAGAGGCGTACGGTTGCCCGAAAGGCATGAGGATGTTAGCATAGTACTTGGCCGCCTCCTCGTAGAGCGCTCCTTGGTCCACCTCATCATCGAATCGTTTGGATGAGGCGAAATGCTGGCCGAACCCATCCATACAGAAGAGGATGCCTAGTTCCTTGAGGTAGGTGAACATGGAGTCAGGCCAATGGAGCATAGGGGTCTCCATGAACTTGAGGTTATACTTGCCCAGGTTGAGCTCCTGACCATCGTTCACTTTCGTGAGCTGCAACGGGCCATAGTTGAGGGGCAGATGTTCAATTCCCTTCCTGGACGCATAGATGGGAGCGTCTGTGAGCTCTTGAAGCATAGGTAGGCCAGACGAATGGTCGTTCTCCGAGTGGTTCGAGATAATGACATCGATATCCTTTGGGTCGACGATGCTGCGCACGCGTTCCATCATCTGGGAGACGAATGGCGCTTTGACCGCGTCGATCAACGCGATCTTGTCATCTACGATCAAGTAAGCGTTGTAGCTTGAACCCCTTGGCGTGTCGTAACCATGGAAATTCCGACCGTTCCAATCGATTGCACCGACCCAATAGACATTTTCTGCGATCCTTACTGCTTCCACTCATCTCACCGTCATGGCGATGGGAGGAGCCCGCTAATATCTCTTTCCTGGTCTAAGCGTGTCGATATTATATCCTACCTCACCATTATCGCCACGATGGGCCTGGTCGATGCCATCGTTCAATGGGTTTTGGACATCATTCAATCCATGGGATACTTTGGGATAGTCTTCCTCATGTTCCTGGACGGCATCAGTTTCCCCATCCCCAGCGAAGTCATCATGGCATTTTCCGGTTGGCTCTCATATGATGGTGAATTCAATCTCTTTCTTGTCATATTGGCAGGCACCCTTGGTAGCGTCATTGGCGCGTTAGCGGCCTATGGCATCGGTTATACCGGAGGCAGGGTACTGGTGCAGCGCTTCGGCCGATTTGTTCTCATGGGCGATGACAGCCTTGACAAGGCAGAGGCATGGTTCAAGCATTATGGAGATTGGGCCATTTTCCTGACCCGATTCGTTCCTTTGGTCCGCACATTGATATCGTTCCCAGCCGGAATCGCGAAGTACAATCTGAAAAGGTTCATCCTGTATACGACACTGGGTTCACTCATATGGAACGCCGTATTGGCATATCTAGGGTATTTGCTCGGACCGGAATGGGAGAACATCATTGACTTCTTCGACCGCTATTCGTTGGTCGCGGTGGCCGCCCTTGCGATCATAGTGGTATGGTGGGTCCTGCACCGACTCAGGGAGATGGGAAAGTTTTCTAGCCCCAAGAAAGGCGATGAAGGCGTCTAGGTGTAGTAATACTCGCCCTGGGACTTCTGCTCCCTGTCGAGACGCGACCCAGGTTTATTGATGCGCGGGCGGTTGGTGTCGTTGTCGCGACGGAATGTGATGTCCACCTCCTCCAGGAAGAGGTTCATGCCCTTGCGCATGTCGTACGGACCTTTGCCATGGCCTTCGAAGCCGGGCCTACCGTCGAACACCATCATGGAGTCAGACACCATGTCCAGGAAATAGATGTCATGGTCTACGACAAGGGCGCTCCGGCCACGCTTCTCCATGGTCCTGCGCACCGTCTTGGCGGTCTCCATCCTCTGATTGGAATCGAGGTATGCGGAAGGTTCGTCCAGCAAATAGACGTCCGCGTCCCGAGATAGGCAGAGCGCCACGGCCACTCGTTGCAATTCGCCACCGGACAGGTTCTTTACGTTCTTCTCCAGCAAGGGCTTGAGCACCATGGGATGGGCGATCTCGGTCTGGAAGAAACCGGACTCGAAGAAGTCCTTTACGTAGGAGTGGAACAGCTCCTGCACCGTCCCATCGAAATCGGGGGTGATGTATTGGGGCTTGTAGGAGACCCTGACGCTTCGTTCCACCTTGCCGCTTGTGGGCGCCTGTACTCCCGCCAGCATCTTCACGAAGGTCGTCTTGCCGATGGCGTTCGGGCCTACCACCCCCACCGTTTCGCCGACCTTTATGGACCCAGCCTCCACCTTCATCTTGAAGGCGGGGTACTCGCAACCTAGTTCCTCGTACTCGAGAAGCTCGACCTGCTGCCAAGTCTCCCGAGGTGGGTGGCTCTCGAAGCGGATGGGATAGTCGCGGAAGCGTATGTTCTCCTCCTTCGCATACCCATCCAGGTAGACGTTGATGGCTTGGCGGACCTGCCGAGGCTGGGCGAAGGCACCGTAAGCGCCCTCGGAACCGAAAACCAGGTACACGTTCTCGGCCAGGAAGTCCAGGACGGCCAGATCGTGCTCGATGACCACGACGTGCCGGTCCTCGGCCATAGACTCGATGATCTTTGCGATCTTGATGCGTTGATATATGTCCAGGTAAGAGGACGGTTCGTCGAAGAAATATATGTCCGCGTCCTTCATGATGGTGGCCGCCATGGCCACCCGCTGCAGCTCTCCGCCAGACAGTTCTGTCATGTTACGCTTTATGGCCTCTTCCAGCTCGAGAAGGGCGACGACCTCGTCAAGCTTCATGCGCTCCTCTACCTTGCGTAGTAGGTCGATGACCGGTCCCTTGAACACTGCCGGCAAACGGTCCACGTACTGGGGCTTGGTGGACGTTCGGAATTTCTTAGAATAGACGTTGGACAGATAGTCGCTGACCTCGCTGCCTGCGAAGTGTTGCAGCACTTCCTCTTTGCTCGGCGGTGCCTCGAACCTACCTAGGTTGGGCACGATCTCACCAGATAGGATCTTGAAAGAAGTGGACTTTCCTATGCCGTTGGGACCAAGGACACCGGTCACCTGGCCCTTCTTTGGAACCGGGAGGCGGTATAGGCGGAACTGGTTCTCACCATACTGGTGCACGATATCGTCCATGAGCTCGTCCGGGAGTCCAATGATCTTGATGGACTCGAAGGGGCATTTATGAACGCATATGCCACAGCCAACGCACAATTCCTCGGAGATGGTCGGCCTGCCGTCCTCGCCCATTACTACCACTTCAACCCCGGTGCGTACCTTCGGGCAATATCGTCGGCACTCGGAGTTGCACTTCTTGGGCTGACACCGGTCCCTTAGCAGCACGGCAATGCGCATGCTAAGGCGAACATTGAGGTCCGATAAAAATATGACTGCCACAAATTCAGCTGCGTTTCGCCCCATCTGCGATTCCAATGATGTGCTGGCAATTGTTGTTAAGTTTAAATCATAGGTGCACGATTCTGAACCGATTCCATGGTAAAGGTATTGGTATGTGT
>JACXTP010000088.1 GCA_016919625.1 Methanomassiliicoccaceae archaeon | reverse complement strand
TATGGTGGTTATTCCTCCTTGTTCAAGAGGGCCATGGACCGGCAGATATGCGTCCTTCTGCCTTACATGAAGTCGCGTGACGGTGAGACCCATCATCCTCTGCGCTATCGGTTCTACCCGAAACTGTTGGTCATCGGCACCCTGGCCCGACCATCCGAAGGTCAGGAAAGGACATTCTCCAAACTGGTCGCCAGGAACGGAATAAACGGCAACACGAAGGCCGATTCCCTGCTGGTCACCGGAGACAAGGACGAAGGGGCCATCAAGGAGAGCATCTCCGCCCTCCTGACCCGGTCGGAGGTGGTGGGTTGACCTCGAAGGCGGTGCTATTGGTCGGTAGCCCCAGGGGGGAGAAGAGCACCTCGTCCAGCTTGGGCTCATACATGATGGCCAGGCTAGAAAAGAAGGGATGGGTCTGCGTGCGTCACAATTTAGGCAGTACGGTTCAGTCGATTTCTGACTTCGAGAAGTTGTTCGCCGATGTGGAGGAGGCACAGCTCGTGGTGCTGGCCGCTCCCTTGTACGTGGATAGCTTGCCCGCGCCGGTAATGCAGTTCATGGAGCTGTATGGCGTAAGAGGTTCTATCCGAAATATCAATGGACCAAGGTTTTGTCTCATCGTCAACTGTGGTTTCCCCGAGGACCAGAACATGCTGGCGGTGGAGATCGCCAGGCATTTCGCTGCGGCGAACGGCATGGAATGGTGCGGGAGCCTGTCCATGGGGCAAGGAGGGGTCATCTGGGGCAAAGGGCTGGAGGAGTTGGGGGGAAGGACGAGACGGATCCGTTCCGCCCTGGACCAGTCGGTCGACGCATTGGTCGAAGGAAAATGCATCCCAGAGGGGGCCAGCAGGTCCTTCTCCAAGGGCATTATCCCAGTGTTCCTTTACAGATTTATCGCGAATAAAGGATGGGAGTCGGCTGGGAAGAGAAACAAGGCAAAGAACCTGAAGGCCAGGCCGTTCCTGAGGGCGCTGCCGCCCAAGAAATTAGGTTAGGACCGCCCCACCTTGTGCAGGCTTCGGGCGAGACGTTCGCGCAGACCCAAGGTATCGTCGTAATGGGGGTCCCGATTCTTCCTAACTTTGAATTCGTTCGACCAGGCATATCTTTCCAGCAAAGCGTTGGGTATCATGAGGTTCACGATGACGGATGGTATGGTCACGGTACATGACAGGATTGAGCACTTGTGACCGATGTTGACCGGTCCCGTTGGCAAATATTTTAGCAAGCATTGCCAACTATCTCCACGAAGGGACGGAAATGGGAGCGGTGGAACTGAAAGGCAAGACGGTCCTGATCACAGGGGCGGCCAAAGGAATAGGTAGGTCCTTTGCGGAATCGTTGGCGACCGCAGGGGCCAACGTGGTCATGGTGGACTCAGACCCATTGGGAAAGGGCGCGGCGGAAGCAATCAGGAATTCTGGGGGAAAGGCAGAGTTCATCCAAGCCGACCTGGCCGACCCGGCACAAGTGGACGGCATCGTCCCCTATGTGGTGGCCAGGCATGGAACTGTCGACATATTGGTGAACAACGCCATCAGATGCCCTATCAAGTCACTGGTGGAGATGGACCAGTCCGAGTTCGATCTGGTCATGCAGGTCAACTTCCGTTCGGCAGTGGTGTTGTCTCGGAAATGCATCACGGTCATGACGGGGAAGAAGAGGGGCATCATACTGAACATACTTTCAACAGCGGGGGCCAAGGCCCCGGAGGTGGGCGGGGCGTACCTCAGCGCGTGCGCGGCCTCCAAGGGGGCCATGGCCGCTTTCACTCTCTCTATAGGGGCGGAGGTCAAACCCTTAGGGATATTCTGCATCGGGGTTTGGGTCGGCCTCACGCGAACCCCGGGCGGGGAGCAGGTCTTCAGATCATTGGCGGAGAGGCTCCATATGCGCTATGAGGATTTCGAACGGGGCATGGTGCCACCAGAACTGGTGGCGGGGGCTCTCCTGCATATAATGGCAGACCCCGAACCCTATTCGGGAGCGAACGTCGACATCGAGAGAGTGTTCCAGGTCATGCAGCAACGGCCGATCGAGATGCCCGCCGCCTCTATGGCAGTGCAGGCGCAACCGCCCCAGATGGCGCCGGTTCTGGCCCAGAAGGACGATCTGGGGGAGATGATATTTTTGGCACATGACCAATCGCTCTCGGTCATTGGGTCGGTCAATATGACCCAGGAGGGCATAGCCAAACTTCCGGACTTCTATCAGCCCACTGCCAAGAAGGACTTCGCCCAAAGGGTGGGAGAGAGCCTCGACGACCTCGGCGCGCAGGTCAAACAACTAGGCCTCTGGCTCAACAATTTGGAGGCGTCTTGGAAACGGAAGGATGGAAGTTCCGTTTCCGTCATGGGTGGGAAGGTGATCGCGATGTACGCCCAAAGGGAGGCGACGTTGCGAAAATATGCCCAGTATCTGAGGGAGACGGCTCAGAGCGGGTCGGCCCTCTACCCTGACCCAAAGCAGGCGCAGGCCTTCCGCGAGGGAAGGACCGATCAAGCATCCATCGTTGATTCCTTCTGCGAGAACCTGCACGAGTTGCAAGAGGGCCTGGTGAAATATCTCTCCAAGTGATCTCCGCGCAATTCTCGACAATTATATGAAAGAGGGCAACAATGGGAACATGTGCCTTCTGAGGACCATGCCATTGTCAAGGACCAGGTGGCCCCCTGCGGACTTCGGTGTGGTGACTGCGACCTGGGCAACGGGAACGTGGCCGAGACCGCCTTGAACCTAGTCACCTATATTCGATCATATGATGTGGCGAAGTGGGCCAACCAGATGCCAGGAGGGGACGATATCGACTTCCACCGCCTGGACCATTATCTAATTTGGATAGGGGGGGCGGTGCGGTGCCCAGGTTGCCTGAGGGGCGGGGGCAATCCGGAATGTCCCATCCGGCTTTGTTCCAAGGAGCGGAGCATGAGCTCTTGCTCCCAGTGCGGGGAACTGATCCAGTGCAATAAATTTCGCTGGCTTGGCAAGACCGGGGAGCATCTGAAGCACAAGCTGGCAGAAGAAAGGTGAGCCTGGCGACACCTACCACTAGAGGCAGGTGTTCCAGCCATCAAAGCCAATGTCCGACCCTTGGCCACTTAGTCCTTTGAGGCTAACCACCCGACATATGGCCCGGAGGCCCAAATCCGTTCGATGCGGCGGAAACCCGCTTCTCTCAGCTCTTCCTCCCAATGGGTGGCGCTTAGGAGCCTTGCCGGCATCTCCCTTCCCTTACGGCCAGTCCGATTGTCCAGCGCCATATCCGCATGCGCCGGGAGCAACGCCGCCAGCCTCTCCTCCATGGTCTCCACCCTTTCGATCATCAGGAAGACCCCTTTTCTCTCGAGGCACGTTCTTATCATACCAAGGACCTCCTGACTGCGAACATTCGACAGAACACCAAGGCCATTCACGCTGATGGTGAGGCGAGAGGCGATCTTGGGGAACCGTTCCCTAATATCCAACGTCCCGACATCCATCTCACCCAGGCGCACTTGCAAACGGAACCGGTCGAGGCAGGCGTTGACATCATCCGCGTTAGATGAGAGGGCGACGAACCTCTGTGAGAATCCAAAATGTTGTATTAAGGGCTCGGACCAGCGACCGTCCGCACAGTTAAGGTCCAATACGCGACCCTGGGGCTCGAGGACTGCCTTGCCCACATCGAGGATGGTGGCGCGCAGCGAATAATACTCGGACGAACCCCTCATCATCGCCGTCTTGGACGGCATGGCGTTGGTCTTGGTACGCAGGGCGATCGCCGGCATCGGCATCATCTCCGTTCTCGCTTCGGCCATTTCTCTACCTCCTTT